>JAHJRV010000094.1 GCA_018830725.1 Actinomycetota bacterium
CCCACCTATGCTACACATGATGAACTCAGACTCAGTGCCAAGCTATAGTAAAGCTCCACGGGGTCTTTTTGTCCTGTCGCGGGTAACCCGCATCTTCACGGGTATTTCAATTTCGCCGAGCCCCTCGTTGAGACAGCGTCCAAGTCGTTACACCATTCGTGCGGGTCGGAACTTACCCGACAAGGGATTTCGCTACCTTAGGACCGTTATAGTTACGGCCGCCGTTTACCAGGGCTTAAATTCAAAGCTTCGCATCCGAAGATGCTAACCTCTCCTCTTAACCTTCTGGCACTGGGCAGGTGTCAGCCCCTATACATCGTCTTTCGACTTAGCAGAGACCTGTGTTTTTAATAAACAGTCGCTTGAACCTGTTCGCTGCAACCTCTTCGTGCTTAAGGAGCAAGTCCTTTCACACTAACGAGGCACTCCTTCTCCCGAAGTTACGGAGTTAAATTGCCGAGTTCCTTAACCAAAGTTTTCTCGATCACCTTAGCATTCTCTGCCTGCCTACCTGTGTCGGTTTTGGTACGGGCACCTAGTTACTCACTAGAGGTTTTTCTTGGCAGTATAGGGTTTACCACTTCTCCAAAAAAGGATCGACATCACATCTCGGGCTTCATGTTTCCCGGATTTACCAAAGAAACACCCTACATGCTTGTTCGCGGACAACCATCGCCGCGTAGGTATACCTTCCTGCGTCACCCCATCGCTCAAACATAACTCGGTGGTACAGGAATATTAACCTGTTATCCATCGCCTACGCCTTTCGGCCTCGGCTTAGGTCCCGACTGACCCTGAGCGGATTAGCCTTCCCCAGGAAACCTTAGGCATTCGGTGGACAAGTTTCTCGCTTGTCTTTCGTTACTCATACCGGCATTGTCTCTTCTGTGCAGTGCACCAGATTTCACAATCTGGCTTCAACCCACACAGAATGCTCCCCTACCACTTAAGATGTTAAAAAATTAATATCTTAAATCCGTAACTTTGGTAATGAGCTTGAGTCCCATACATTTTCGGCGCAAAATCACTCGACCAGTGAGCTGTTACGCACTCTTTAAATGGTTGCTGCTTCTAAGCCAACATCCTGGTTGTCTGAGCAGTTTTACTTCCTTTACCACTTAGCTCATATTTAGGGACCTTAGTTGACGGTCTGGGCTGTTTCCCTCTTGTCTAACAAGCTTATCCCTGCTAGACTGACTCCCAAGTTCTAAAGTTATGGCATTCGGAGTTTAATTGGAGTTGGTAACCTTGTAGGGCCCCTATTCCATTCAGTGCTCTACCACCATAACCAAACACTTGAGGCTAGCCCTAAAGCTATTTCGGGGAGAACCAGCTATAACTGAGTTCGATTGGTTTTTCGCCCCTACCCACAGTTCATCCTCCAGATTTTCAACTCTGGTAGGTTCGGGCCTTCACGATGTCTTACCATCGCTTCACCCTGACCATGGGTAGCTCACTCAGCTTCGGGTCTATAACATGCAACTAAATCGCCCTATTAAGACTCGCTTTCGCTACGGCTCCAGTTTCCCTTTAACCTTGCTGCACATCATAACTCGCCGGTCCGTTCTTCAATAAGTACGCCGTCACTTCCGAAGAAGCTCCGACTACTTGTAAGCATACGGTTTCAGGTTCTATTTCACTCCCCTCCCGGGGTGCTTTTCACCTTTCCCTCACGGTACTAGTTCACTATCGGTCGATAGTTAATATTTAGCCTTACGAGGTGATCCTCGTTACTTCCAACAGGGTTTCTCGTGTCCCGTTGTACTCAGGTAGTTACCAGGAGATTAGGATATTTCGCTTACAGGGCTATTACCTTCTGTGGCTGAACTTTCCAGTTCAATTCTGCTATAACCTAATTATTGTAACTCCTTGATATCCCTACAGAGATATCTGGTAACCCCTATGACCTTTATCTAACAACATCTGTAGATTATTACGTTAGATAAGTTTAGGCTATTCCCCTTTCGCTCGCCACTACTAAGGGAATCTCTGACTTGATTTCTTTTCCTCAGGTTACTGAGATGTTTCACTTCACCTGGTTCCCCTCCATATCCTATATATTCAGATATGGATATCAGTGTATTAATACTGATAGGTTTCCCCATTCGGACATCTCCGGATCAAAGGCTGTTTGACGCCTTCCCGAAGCTTATCGCAGCCAACCGCGTCCTTCATCGGTTACTATCGCCAAGGCATCCACCATATGCTCTTAATAACTTGATTATGACTATTTCCTCTACTATCACTATGAAGTTTTCAAAGTACAAATTTATGATTAATTAATAATTTTAAACAAATTAATAGATGTAAAAAAAATACCCATCTTTTTATATTTTTTAATATTCAAATTAAATATTAAAAATACATTATTTTATTCATTATAGTTATATTTTATCTATAATAAATAACCTTGATTATTTGGATATATTTTTTTATTATGGATTCTTTTTATTATTTATTCCTTCAAAACTAAATAGCGCAATAGCATAGATCGACATTTAATCTAGAGAAACTCCCTAGAAAGGAGGTGATCCAGCCGCACCTTCCGGTACGGCTACCTTGTTACGACTTCACCCCAATCATCAAGCCCACCTTCGACAGCTGCCTCCCTTACGGGTTAGCACACTGGCTTCTGGTGTTCCCAACTTTCGTGGTGTGACGGGCGGTGTGTACAAGACCCGGGAACGTATTCACCGCGGTATAGCTGATCCGCGATTACTAGCGATTCCGGCTTCATGAAGTCGAATTTCAGACTTCAATCCGAACTTAGGCTTACTTTTTGAGATTTGCTCCACTTCACAGTCTCGCATCTCATTGTATAAACCATTGTAGCACGTGTGCAGCCCAGGACATAAAGGGCATACTGACTTGACGTCATCCTCACCTTCCTCCGGTTTAACACCGGCAGTCTCCCAAGAGTCCTCAACTTAATGTTAGCAACATGGGATAAGGGTTGCGCTCGTTGCGGGACTTAACCCAACATCTTACGACACGAGCTGACGACAGCCATGCACCACCTGTTCTGGCTCCCCGAAGGGTCGTTCACCTTTCAGATCACTACCACCAGAATGTCAAGCCCTGGTAAGGTTCTTCGTGTTGCATCGAATTGAGCCACATGCTCCACCGCTTGTGCGGGTCCCCGTCAATTCCTTTGAGTTTTAACCTTGCGGTCGTACTCCCCAGGCGGGGCACTTAACGCGTTAGCTACGACACAGGAAGAGTCGATATCTCCCTACATCCAGTGCCCATCGTTTACAGCTAGGACTACCAGGGTATCTAATCCTGTTTGCTACCCTAGCTTTCGCACCTTAGTGTCAGTATCGTTCCAGAGAGCCGCCTTCGCTAATGGTGTTCTTCTCGATATCTGCGCATTTCACCGCTACACCGAGAATTCCACTCTCCTCTCCCGACCTCAAGCAATCCAGTTTCGGATGCAATTTCTTAGTTTTTCTAAGAGATTTCACACCCGACTTGAAAAGCCACCTGCGTGCGCTTTACGCCCAATAAATCCGGAAAACGCTTGCCCCCTACGTATTACCGCGGCTGCTGGCACGTAGTTAGCCGGGGCTTCCTTACAGAGTACCGTCAATATTATAAGCTATTCACCTATAATACCTTCTTCCTCTATTGACAGGAGTTTACGATTCGAAAACCTTCATCCTCCACGCGGTGTCGCTGCGTCAGGCTTTCGCCCATTGCGCAAGATTCCCTACTGCTGCCTCCCGTAGGAGTCTGGGCCGTGTCTCAGTCCCAGTGTGGCCGACCGTCCTCTCAGACCGGCTACCCGTCTTAGCTTTGGTGAGCCTTTACCTCACCAACTAGCTGATAGGACATGAGCTCATCCAAAAGCAGAGGCTTAAAAAGCTACCTTTGAAAATCAAATCATGCGATCTGATTTTATTATCCGGTATTAGACTTCCTTTCGAAAGCTTATCCCGGTCTTTAGGGCAGATTACTCATGCATTACTCACCCGTTCGCCACTATTCTTTCAACGAATCTGCCGAAGCTTCATCAAAGAAAGAACCGTTCGACTTGCATGTATTAGGCACACCGCTAGCGTTCTTCCTGAGCCAGGATCAAACTCTCCGTGGTATTTAAGTTATCGAGATCCGAAAACCTCGTTAACTTACACGTATTAGAATTTAATCATCTTATTGTTTTATTTGGAGCAAAATGCTCCATCCTAGCTATGCGCTATTTAGTTTTCAAAGAACATAAATTTCAAAAGGTTATATAGTGTAAACAATTATATATTATTTTGTCAATACTTTTTTAAAATTTTTAATAACTCAATAGAAATGATCTTTTTTTAAAATAAAAATTGCCACCAAATATAGTGGCATGAGTTCACAAGATTTTTAAATGTATTAAAAATCCCTTTTCATCGCCTCCCATATTCAGTTTTATTTCTTGCAATTATGTATTTTATCATAAACATTTTTACCTTCAGTAACTATAGTATAACAGAAATTTTAAAAATATGTCAAGAAAAAAAAATTTTTTTAAAAAATTTTTAAAATTATGTCATTTTTACTACTATATCTGCTATGATATTTGCTGCTTCATCGCCCCTATCTGCAGCATTACTTAAATGTCTATATACCTCTCTCAACTTCAACATTTCAACTATATGTTCGACATCTTTAGGACCATGAAACAGATCTGAAATAGCTTCCCTATAGACTTTTTCAACCTTATTCTCTAAAGATTTTGCTCTATATGCATGTGTAGATGCAACACCTGGATTTTTTTCTAACCTCATTACACCTAAATGTATTTCATTCGCTGCCATTTTTAATAAGGTTGCCATTTCTTGAAGATAATTATTTGGTTCTACATCGAGAATAGACATTTCATCCACTGTACTAAATGCATAATCTATAACATCATCAATTGCTCTTGATAAGGCATAAATATCCTCTCTATCAATTGGAGTTATAAAAGTTTTTAAAAGTTCATCTATTAATATCCTTCTGATTTCATCAGCTTCTTTTTCTTTTTTATTTACTTCATCAGCATTTCCCTCACCTTTTTCCGTCATGAATTTCTCAAGAGCTTGCATCCCTTGTAAAGTTGCTTCAGCCTGTTTAATTAGCAATTTTAGAAATTTATCCTCTTTTCTTTTAAATAAGTTTTTAATTCCCACTTTATTTACTCCTTCTTTTTACAGATAATTATTAATTATATAATATAAACCTGCAGCTATTAAAGATGAAAAGGGAATTGTAATTATCCATGTCATTGCAATATTTTTTACAACACCCCACCTAACTTTTGATAATCTTTCCGCAGAGCCTACGCCTAATATAGATGAACTTACAACATGGGTAGTGCTAACAGGTCCTCCTAATAAAGCTGCCCCTAAAATTATAAAAGATGAGCTTAATTGAGCAGCAAAGCTGTGTACTGGTCTAATTTTATAGAATTTACCTCCTAAAGTTTTTATTAATTTCCAACCTCCAAAGAAAGTTCCCAGTGAAATAGCTAAAGCTGAGATAAATATTACCCATCCTGGTACAATAAATTCCTGTAGTTGCTTCGCTGTAACTAAAGCCATTGTAATAATTCCCATTGTTTTTTGCGCATCATTAGTTCCATGACTTAGAGATAATGCGGTTGTTGTTACTATTTGAATTTTTTTAAAGAATATGTTTATCTTAGAAGATGCTCCCTTTGATAAAAGGAGTATAATTCTCATGAAAAGATAACCAAAGATCAAGCCTAAAATTGGTGAAATCATTAGGAAAATCAAAATTTTTATAATACCTTCTGTTTTGATCATATCAAATCCATATTTAATTATCACAGAGCCTAAAAAACCTCCCACTAAAGCATGTGATGAACTTGATGGAATTCCAAAATACCATGTTATTAAATTCCAAATAATTGCTCCAAGCAATGCAGCTAATATTATCTTTAAAGTAATAGTTTTAGGATCAACAATATCTTCTCCAATAGTCTTTGCAACAGATACTCCAAAAATAAACGGTGCAACAAAATTAGCAATTGAAGCCAAAAATAGAGCACTTTTAGGACTCATTGCTCTTGATGATATCGTCGTTGCAACCAGATTGCTACTATCATGAATGCCATTTGATAAGTCAAATATTATTGCTAATATTATTAATACATATAATAGATTTTGATCCATAAATTTATCCAATCTTAAAAGCTAATTATAAAAATTATATTTAATCATCTTCAATTACTTATTTTAAATAAATATAATATATTCCCTTTTTCCTCGCTGCAATATTTTACCTTTTATTTCGTCAATGCTAAATTCTAAATCTATATTAGAGAGAATCTCGCCATCCAATCTAATACCACTTTGTTGGACTAACCTCCTCGCCTCACCATTTGTTTTTGCAAAACCAACTTCTCGAATTAATTTTATTAACCAGATTTTTTCATTTTTAAACAAGCTTGTTTTTAATTTAAAAGGTCGAGAAATTTTAGTTATCATTTCTTTGTCGAAAAAGTCAGATTTGAATTTTAAATTAAAAATTTTTTCAGCTTCCTGTCCTGAACCTTTTCCATGATAAATTTCAACTATATCTCTTGCCAACTTTCTTTTAACATTGCTGGGGTTTACCTTTCTTTCATTCACTTCTTTTTCTATTTTTTCTATCTCACTAATATCAAAAGTTGAAACTAATCTGAAATAGTCAAACATTATATCATCTGAAATTGACATAATTTTAGCAAACATAATATCTTTTTCCTCTGTAATTCCAATATAATTACCCAAACTCTTACTCATTTTTTCAATCCCATCCATTCCTACTAATAAAGGATATGTTATTACAACCTGTGGTTCCTGATTAAACTCCCTCTGAATATCCCTTCCAATTAATAAATTGAAGGTCTGGTCTGTTCCTCCTAATTCAATATCAGCTTTTATTGCAACTGAATCATATGCCTGCATCAATGGGTATAGTAGTTCCATTATGCTTAAGGGTAAATTATTTTTAAACCTATTAGAAAAATCTTCCCTTTCTAACAGTTGAGCTAAAGTATATCTTGAGGTTATATTTATTATGTCTTCTAATTTCATCGGTTCAAGCCATTTACTATTATTTACCATTTTAGTTTTTTTAATATCCAATATTCTAAAAGCCTGCTCACGGAATGTTTCAGCATTTCTTTCAATTTCCTCAATAGGAAGTTTAGGTCTCACTTTTGTTCTCCCACTTGGGTCCCCTATCCTTGTTGTGTAGTCACCAAGAATTAATATTGCAATATGACCTAAGTCTTGAAATTGCCTTAATTTATTTAAAACAACAGTATGACCTAAATGAATATCTGGGGCTGTTAAATCAATTCCCAATTTGACTCTTAAAGGTTCTTTTTTATTTATTGATCTGCGAAGTTTTTCTTTCAGTTCCTCTTTTGTAATTACATCAACAGATTTATCTATTACAATATTAAACTGTTTCTCTACCTCTTTTTTTAAAATATTATCTATCATTAAGAATCCCCTTACTCTAAGAATTATTTTTAAGAATGAAAATGGTTACTTCATTATATATAAAAAATATTTTGATTTTTTATTTTACAACTAATTTTTGCTTTTATAAAATGTACTATAAGCAAGACAAGTTTTCAGTTCACCCTTTTAAAAATAATATTATAAAATTTCCTCCCCCTCGATAGTGAAGGTTAAGGTTGTGGGTGATTAATTAAAAAATAATATTAAAAGTGTTAACCTAACTCGTTTATAATACATATAAAATATATAAAAATGAACAAAAAAGTAATATTTTTCGTCTAATAGGAAATATTATTAAGAATTGATATTGAAATTCCATAAAAATTAACACAATTTAATATAAAAAAGATTAATCAAGAATTTCATGTATAAAAAAGAGTGAAATCTCTTGTAAATAAATTATAAAATTATTTCTTAAATGCCATATTCACTCATTTTTAGAAAAATTTTTATAAATATATTATATTTAAAGCAAAATGTAAATTCTAAACAAGCTTAATGCTGATATAATATAACAAAAGGATGAAAAAATGACAAAACATAGAAAGAAAGTTGTAAATAGAAGAAGAAAAATCGCAAATTTTCTTAGAACTTTTAGTATAACAGCGTTATTACTTCTATTTGTTTCTCTCATCGCTAGTATAGTTATAATTGCTGGTTGCATGACCGACTTACCAAAATATGAAGACTTACAACCATCTATTCCAGATCAAACATCTAAAATATATGATATTAATAATAGGCTTATTACAACACTTTATGCTGAAGAAAACAGAGAACTAATACAATTTGAAGATATGCCAGTGAATCTTAGAAATGCTATTGTAGCAACAGAGGATAAAAGATTCTATCAACATCACGGAATAGATATAAGATCGATACTTAGAGCAATGTGGGCAAATATAAGACATAGAAGTATTGTTGAAGGAGGAAGCACCATAACTCAACAGTATGCTAAGAATGTATATTTTTCCCCCGAAAGAAAATTGGATAGAAAAATAAAAGAAGCAGCAATAGCTTATCAATTAGAAAAACATTTTACAAAAGACAAAATATTGGAAATGTATCTTAATACCATATATTTTGGAGGTAATGCTTATGGAGTAGAAGTAGCATCCCAAAACTATTTTGGTAAAAGTGCAAAAGATTTAAATTTGCAGGAATGTGCAATGCTTGCTGGTCTGATAAATTCACCAAATTTAAGTTCACCATTTGGAAATATTGAGCTTGCAAAAGAAAAAAGGGATATTGTCTTACAATTAATGTATGACCAGGGTTATATAACTAACCAGCAGATGATAGATGCAAAAACAACTCCTATTGAACTTAATCCTGCAACAAAACCCATTACAGATGCACCCTATTTTGTCGAATATGTAAAAGAATATTTAATAGATAAATATACATACGAACAGATTTTTAAGGGTGGATTTGAGATTTATACGACCTTAGATTTAGACATGCAAAGAGCTGCAGAAGAAGCTATAAATGAAGTTCTATTTGAGCCTACTGATCCATCTGCTGCATTAGTAGCAATTGATCCAAAAACTGGTTATATAAAAGCTATGGTTGGTGGAAGTGATTTTTCTAAAAACAAATTTAATATTGCAGCCCACGGAAAAAGACAGCCAGGATCAACCTTTAAACCTTTTGTTTTAACTACTGCAATTGAACAAAATATAACTCCAAGCAAAACTTTTAATCCAAATGGTCCCATTATATTGAAGAATCCGGGTGGACCTGATTGGCAGGTAGATAACTATGGAAATGCAAAATATGGAGAAAAAATGAGTGTTATTGATGCAACTATTCATTCTGTGAATGTTGTTTATGCTCAGTTGACTATGGAGGTTGGTCCTGAAAATGTAGCAAGAACTGCAAATAATATGGGTGTTTTAACTCCTCTTGAGTCAAATCCAGCAATAGGTTTAGGTGGTATAGGTGGCGTTTCTCCACTTGATATGGCGAGCTCCTTCTCAACTTTAGCTAATAATGGAACTTACTATAAACCAGTTTCTATTTTAAAGGTAAAAGATTCCGATGAAAATATTATTGAAGAGTATCAACAAGAACTCAAAAGACCTATAAGAGATTCTACTGCACATATGGTAACTGAAATTTTAAAGAGAGTTATTACAAGTGGGACTGGAAAAAGAGCAGATATCGGTAGACCAGCTGCTGGAAAGACAGGGACAACACAAGAATATACAGATGCATGGTTCGTTGGATATACCCCAGATCTTACAGCTTCTGTTTGGGTAGGTTTACCAGAAGAAACAAAACCTATGAGTAGAATAAGAGATACAATTGTAGTAGGTGGAACCTTCCCAGCTGATATATGGAGAGTATTTATGACTGAGGCATTAAAAGATATACCTGTAAGCGATTTTCCAAAACCCGAAAAACAACTTATTGAAGTTGAAGTTTGCAGCAGTTCTGGATTAATGCCAGGACCATTCTGTCCAGATAGTGAAAGACAATTTTTCTTATTTTTAGAAGGTACGAAACCAAAAATCTATTGTGATAAACATGATAAAATTACTATGCCCAATCTAATAGGTTTAGGTAAAGATGAAGCTATAAAAATCTTAGAATCCCTAAAATTAACAAATATTGAGATAATTGAGGAATTCAATTCAGATTATCCTAAAGGAAAAGTCTTCAAACACGAGCCAGCACAAAACGAATTGGCAGTTTCTGTTAATGGAGAGATACCAAAAGTTATGATTTTTATAAGCAAAGGTCCAGAAGAAAAGATGATGCCAGGCATTATTGGATTATTAGAAGCTAGCGCTTTAGAAAAACTTCAATCTTTAGGTTTTACAAATATAATTTCTACTTATGAATATAACAATGAAGTAGAAAATGGAATTGTTTTTGGTCAAACACCAAATCCAGGAGAAGTAATTAAATTAGGACAGGAGATTAATATAATAGTCAGTCAAGGTCCAAATCCTAACCAAGGACAAGTTCCAAATGTAATTGGTGAAAATATTGAAGACGCAAAAATTATTCTGCAAGAAACAGGATTTTTAAATATAGTAATAAATAAGATTCCAAGTCAGCAAAAAATTGGAACTATAATTACACAGAATCCAGCACCTGAACAATGGGTAAACTATGAAAGTGAGATATACCTGGAAGTAAGCAAGGGAGTTGAAGTTCCTAATGTAATCGGATTAAAGGAAAATAAAGCTATAAAAACACTTGAAGGACAAGGATTTGTTGTATATATCCAATATGGTAATTCAACTGAACCTGTTGATCAATCTTTAGTATATACACAAAAGCCTGATCCATTGACTTATGTAGAATACAACTCAACTGTTATTATATATGTCCAGGAATAGACTTAAAGTGTCCTCCTAAGAATTTTAAATGAGATTCTTTGTCTTGAAGTTTATGACCACATGTAGATAAGAAGAGCTATTTGAGTATGAAGTCTATTTTCTGCTTGATCAAAAACAACTGAACTTTCACCATCAATGACCTCAGAGATAACCTCTTCTCCCCTATGGGCAGGTAGGCAGTGCATAAAAATAGCATCATTTTTGGCAATAGACATTATATTGTGATTTACTTGAAATGGTGAAAAGGCTCTTTCTTTTTCTTCTCTACTCTCTTCCTGACCCATACTTACCCATACATCTGTATATATTACATCGCTATCTAATGCTGCAATTTTTGGATCATAAGTTATAGTTATTTTGCATTTATTATTAGCAGCAATTTCTTTTGCAGCTTCATAAACTTCTGTTTCTGGCTCATAACCGTGAGGACATGCTATATCTATATCAGCTCCAGACATTACTGCACCAATCATTAAAGAATGACAAACATTATTACCATCTCCTAAATAACCAATTTTCACATTTTTAATTTCTCCCTTCTTCTCCTTTATAGTAAATAGGTCAGCAAGGGCTTGGCACGGATGATACATATCTGTTAGTGCATTTATAACTGGAATAGAAGCATTATTTGCTAATTCTTCGACATCAGAATGAGAGTATGCTCTTATAACGATACCATCCAGATACCTTGAAAGAGTTTTTGCTGTATCAGATATGGTCTCTCCTCTTTTAAGCTGTAAATCTCTTGAACTAAGATATAATGATTTTCCATTTAACTTACTGATTGCTACCTCAAAAGAAACTCTGGTTCTTGTAGATGGTTTCTCAAAGATCATTCCAATATTTTTTCCAGAAAGAATATTCTTATATTGAGAGATATCTTTCTTCTTCACTTTTTCAGTTAAATGCAATATTTTACCTAATTCTTCACTATCAATATCAAGTAAAGTAAGAAAATCTTTGCCTTTCTTTAACATATTCTCTCCCTTTAATGATTTTTTATTCTCTTATTTTTGCACCTATTTTTTCTTTTAAAGCTTTTATAATTCTATTTGTAATTATATTTACCTCTCTATCAGTTAATGAACCTTTTGGGTCTCTGAAAGATAGGTTAAATGCCATGCTCTTCTTCCCTTTTTCTATCTGCTCGCCTCTATATATATCAAATAATCTTAATTCCTCAAGTTTTTTCTCACCTTCCTCTTTTACTATACCTGATATTTGAGACCAACTAACCTGTTCATCAACTACAATGGCTAAATCAATTACACTTTTAGGATGTTTTATGTTCTCTTGAAAGTACATACATTTCTGACTTTCTTCTATCAAAATATTACAATCCAGTTCCATTATATATATAGGCTTATCTAAATGAAAATTATTTTGAACCTCTGGATGAATTTGACCCAGTATTCCTAACTCTTTATTACCAATTAATATCTTTGCACTCTTCCCAGGATGAAAACTTGGATGAGTAAGTGGTAAAAATTTCAAATCCTTAATATAGAGTGATTCACATATCTTTTCCAATAATCCTTTTATTAAATAAAAATCTACTTCTTCAGCTTTTTCTAACCAATGAGATTGTTTTATTAAACCACACGCTACTACCCCTAAATATAAAGGTTCATCAGGAAGAAATTGACCTTCTTTTGGACGGAATTTCTTTGCTAACTCAAATATATAAATACTTGTCTCACCCCTAAAAAGATTTATCCTTACAGTATTTAAAAGACTTGGAATAAGTGTAGTTCTCATTATTGTATGTTCCTTAGTAATTGGATTCTGAAGTTCTATGGCATTTCTCAATTGATCTTTTTCATCTAAACGAAGTAGATCAAAACTTTTTGGATGGTCAAATGAAAAATTCCAAACTTCATAAAAACCCTGTGATATCATTACACTTTTTAAGTTTCTAACTATGTTTTGCTCTCTATTTAATCCGCCTTTTTGACTATGTACTGGTAAAATAGCTTGAATATTATCAAAATTATGCATTCTGGCAACTTCCTCTATTAAGTCTATTTCACTTCTTAAATCAGTTCTAAATGTAGGTATCTGAACTTCTATCACTTTCCTATTAACTTCTTTTAATTTTTTCACCTTTAATTCAAGAGAGTTAAGTATCTCCTCCATTCTTTCTTGTTTAATATCTATTCCAATAATTTTATTAGCTCTTTCAGGTCTGAGTTTAACAGACCACTGAGAAACTGGATCGGGATAGATATCTATCACTCCTTTAATAATATTCCCATCTGTATAATTATTTATTAATTGAGCACATCTATTTAATGCAAATATTGTTGAATTCGGATCCAGTCCCTTCTCAAATCTATTTGAAGCTTCAGTTCTAAGTCTTAACTTTTTGGAAGTTCTCATAATATTAGCTTGATTAAAATTGGCAGATTCTATTAATACTCTTTTAGTTGAATAAGTAACTTCAGATTCAAGTCCTCCCATTACTCCAGCAATAGCTATGGGATATTCTTTATCAGCAATTACCAGCATCGATGAATCCAGATTTCTCAAATTGCCATCTAAATTTAATATCTTTTCTCCTTCTTTAGCTTTTCTAATTACAACCTTTTTCCCACCAATTTTTTCAAAATTGAATATATGTAAAGGTTGACCCATTTCCCACATCACAAAATTAGAAATATCAGCTACACAATTTATTGGTCTTATTCCAATTGATTTTAGAAGAACTTGCATCCAGAGAGGTGTCTTCTTCATTTTAATATCATCAACTATCTTAGTACTATATCTTGAACAAAGTTTTTTGTCTTCAACTATAACCTCAACAATATCATCAATTTTTGGTCCTTTTTCCTCCAAGATAACCTCTGGAATTTTTAACGAACTATTAGAGAATGCAGCAACTTCTCGAGCAATACCAATTACTCCTAAACAATCAGGTCTAATAGGTGTTATTTCCAAATCATAGATATAATCGTTTATCTCTAATATATCTGCTAAATCCTGACCTATTTTAAATGTATTATCTAAAATTAGTATAATGTCTTCTTCCTCACCTAAGTCTAATTCTATCGAGGAACATAGCATTCCTTGTGAATTTATACCTTTTACCTCTCTTTTGTTGATATTTTGGTTCTTTATTTTTGAACCTACAACTGCAACTGGTACAAGATCTCCTTCCTTTATATTATGCGCTCCACAAACAATGGATAGCTTCTCTTTCCCAATATCTACTTCACATAAAAGTAATTTTTCACTATTGGGATGCAGCTTTATTTTTAGAATCTTTCCAACCAATACATTATTAAAAGTCGCTTTACGTAAAGTTACTGTTTCAACTCTTGTTCCTGATACATTTAATGCCTCTGAAAGTTTTTGAGGTGATAAATCAAAATCTACATATTTTTTTAACCATTTATAAGGTATCTTCAATTCAAACTCCCATTTTATATTTAACTAACTTTTAAATATTTATATTTATTATTAAAATTGCTTTAAAAATCTTATGTCATTTTCAAAAAATAGTCTCACATCATTTATTTTATATTTAAGCATAGCAATTCTTTCCACACCCATTCCAAATGCAAAACCGGTAAACTCTTCTGAATCAATCCCTACATTCTCTAAAACATATGGATGAACCATTCCTGAACCTAAGATCTCAATCCATCCAGTTTTTTTACAAACTGAACAACCTTTTCCAATACATTCTTGACACTGTACTAATACTTCAGCACTCGGTTCCGTATAGGGAAAATAGCTCGGAAGTAGCCTTACTTTAGTACCCTCTCCAAATACTTTTTCAGCAAAAACTTGTAATGTGGCTCTTAGATGAGACATAGAGATACCTTTATCAACTGCAAGTCCCTCAATTTGTGTAAACATTGAAGAATGGGTTGGGTCAATATCATCTCTCCTGAAAACCCTGCCTGGTGAAATAATATATAAAGGAGGTTTATGTTTTTCCATAAATCTAACCTGAACTGGTGATGTATGGGTTCTTAAAGGCATTTTTTCTGTAATAAAAAGTGTATCCTGTAATGTCCTTGCTGGATGATCTGGTGGTATATTTAATGCTTCAAAATTATAATAATCCGACTCGACTTCTGGACCCTCTACTACTGTATAACCCATTCCAATAAAAATATCGATTATTTCATTAATTGTTTTAGTTATTAAATGAAGTTTTCCTAATTGTAATTGCCTTCCAGGAAGAGTTATATCTATTTCTTCTTTAAGAATCTTTTCCACTACTTTTTTCTTTAAGTTATTTTTTTTCTCTTTAACAATTTCTTCTATCCTTTTACTTGCTTCATTTGCCTTTTTCCCAACTAATGGTCTTTTATCTTTGGGCAGAGAACTGAGTGATCTTAAAATGTATGTTATTTTACCCTTTCTTCCTAAATATTGATAATATATTTTCTCAAGTTCATCAATGGTTGATGCTTTCTCTGTTTCAATTAAACTATCTTTTAAGTATTTCTCTATATCCTTTATATAATTATCATTACTTTTTTCAATCATAAATTACCCCCTAAATCTTTAAATCTATATCCCTTTGCAAGTTTCAGTATCTTTTTTTCTTCTTATGTTTAAGTATACCTCTTTTTACTCTGACCATTTATTTTATTTATTATTAAAAAACCCCTCGCCTTAGGACGAAGGGTATTTCTCCGTAGTACCAACCTAAATTGGTTATTGAATAACCCACTCAGTGCTAAGTACTTAACTGTAAAAAATTATGCTGAAATTTTTTCCTTTGCAATATCTACAAGTTTAGAAAAAGCTTTTGGATCATTTATTGCAATCTCAGACAAAACCTTTCTATTTATATCTATTTCAGCAAGTCTAAGGCCATTTATAAATCTTGAATAACTCAACCCATGTTCTCTAACAGCTGCATTAATTCTCATTATCCATAATCTTCTAAAATCCCTTTTTCTTCTTTTTCTATCCCGATATGCATATTTCATAGATCTTAAAACTTGAGTCTTCGCTACCCTATAATTCTTACTTTTTGAACCTCTATATCCCTTTGCAAGTTTCAGTATCTTTTTTTTCTTCTTATGTTTAAGTACGCCTCTTTTTACTCTAGTCATGTTAACTCCATTAAATATATAAAAAGTCAAATACCTAATTTTTGTCTTGTTACTTTAGTGTCACACTTATTTAGGGTTTTTTCCGTTTTTAAACGCCTTTTTCTTACAGATGACTTTTTCATCAACTTTTTACTCATTGTTGGACTTTTATGCACAATTTTTCCACTACCACTAATTTTAAATCTCTTTGCTGACCCCTTGTGAGTCTTCATCTTTGGCAATTTCTTTCTCTCCTTTGCTTTTTTTTCTGGTGGGAGCTAATAACATTACCATATTCTTTCTATCTATAGCCGGAGAAGATTCTATCTCCCCTAATTCTTCAACTTCAAGAGCCACTCTATTTAATAATTCCCAACCTATATCAGTATGAGCTAACTCTCTTCCCCTAAATATCACACTTATCTTTACTTTAGCCCCTTTATTTAAAAATCTTTTAACATGTTTTATCTTTGTTTTTAAGTCATGATCATTAATTTTAGGTTTTAACTTGATCTCTTTAATTACTATCTGTGTCTGCTTCTTCTTAGCCTTCTTCTTCATCAAATCCTGTTTGTATTTATACTTTCCAAAATTCATTATTTTACAAACTGGTGGTTTTGCATCTGATGCTACTTCTATTAAATCTAAACCCATCTCATGTGCTGTAACCAGAGCTTGTTTTAATGAAACTATTCCCATCTGCTCTTTATCTGGTCCTATTAACCTAACAACATCAGCTCTTATTTCATCATTTATTTTTGGGAGCTTTATAATGTCTTTACCTCCATAATTTACGAATTTAATTATTTAAGTTTTAGTACTAATTACGATTAGTAATTTTTATTCCTTCTGAACTTTTTTTGTTTTTACCTTTATCCTTTTTAATTTTAATATTAAAAATGGCGGCAGAAGCCGCCCTTTAACTTAACTACCAAACTAATAACAATTATGCATTGTTTGGTGAGAAGATTTTTAGCTCCTGCTTAACAAATATAAAATTGTAGGTATTATACATATATTTTTTATTTTTGTCTACTAAAAAAAATTAATTGTTGTTACTACTTATTTAATCATCTTTATGACATACTTTACTTTTTGTAGATCTGTTTTTTAGTTCTAAGTCAATTTCTTCTAAAAATTTCTCAACTGGAATTGGTCCCAGATCTAATTCTGATCTGCATCTTACCGCTACACAATTTGTGCTAACCTCTTTATCTCCAATAACCAACATATATGGAATTTTCATAACCTGTGCATCTCTAATTTTTTTACTAACAGTTTCCATCCTGTCGTCTAAATCCACTCTTACACCTGTTTTTTGTAAATAATCCATTACTTTTAAAGAAAAGTTTTTATGTTCATCAGTAATTGGAATTAATATAACTTGAACAGGTGCAAGCCAGGTTGGAAAAGCTCCCTCATAGTGTTCAACTAATATACCTAAAAATCTTTCAATACTTCCTAATATAGTTCGATGAATCATAACTGGGCGATGTTTTGCGTTATCCTCTCCAGTATAATGTAGATCAAAAGCTTCAGGCATAGCGAAATCCAATTGTATAGTTGCACACTGCCAGGTTCTTCCTAAATTATCAAATATGTGAAAATCTATCTTTGGACCATAGAATGCACCTTCACCAGTATTTATTGTATATTCAACATCTTTATGGTCTAATGCATCTTTTAATGCAGCCTCTGCTCTTTCCCATATATCCAAAGAACCCATATAATCATCTGGGCGAGTTGAAAGCTCTATTTTATATTCCTTAAATCCAAATTTATCGTAAATATAAATTACAAAATCTATTGTCTCTATTAATTGCTGTTCAATTTGAGAAGGTAAACAAAAAATGTGAGCATCATCCTGAGTAAAACCTCTTACTCTAAATAGACCATGAAGAACTCCTGACAATTCATATCTATGAACTATCCCCAACTCAGCCCATTTTAAAGGCATATCTTTGTATGAACGGGGTTTAGTTCTGTAAATTAATACACCCCCTGGACAATTCATTGGTTTTACAGCAAATTCTCTACCACTTTTCTCTAAAAAATACATAAGTTCTTTGTAATGATCCCAGTGACCTGACATCTGCCAAAGATTTTTATCTAAAAGTATTGGAGTTCCTACTTGCTCATATCCCCTTTTTAAAAGTTCTTCTTTCAAAAAATCTAAAATACTGTTTATTACAATCATTCCTTTAGGATGAAAAAATGGAAAACCGGGTCCCTCTTTATGAAAACTATATAAATCAAGTTCCCTACCCAATTTTCTGTGATCTCTCTTTGCTGCTTCTCTAAATTTTTGCAAATATTCTTCCAGTTCTTCTCGAGTAGTAAATGCAGTTCCGTATATTCTCTGAAGCATAGGATTTCTTTCGTTACCTCTCCAATATGCTCCAGCTATACTTAATAGTTTAAAAATTTTAACCTTTCCTGTTGATGGTAGATGTGGTCCCCTACAGAGGTCTATAAAATCACCCTGTTCATATAAACTAACAATATCTTCCTCAATATCATTTATTAAATGCTGTTTATAAGTTTCACCGGAAAAAATATTTTTTGCTTCCTCCTTGTTGACTTGTTTTCTTATTATTGAGATATCTTTTTTTACAATCTCCCTCATTCTTTTTTCAATTTTTTCTAAATCTTCAGGTATAAAAGGTTTTTGGGGATCAAAATCATAGTAGAAACCATTTTTTATTGTTGGACCTATAGCTATTTTAACTCCAGGAAAAAGTTCATATACTGCATTCGCCATAACATGAGCTGTAGTATGTCTTAAAATGTTTAATCCATCCTCATCTTTATATGTAACTGGTTCTAAGACTGCATTTTCTGTTATTATGTGAGATAAATCCAATAATTTATCATTTATCCTTATAGCTACAACCTCCTCAAGATTTGCTATATCAAATGACTTTAAAACCTCAATTGCACTCACATTCTTATGAAATTTTTTAACATTGTCTGGAGAAATTTTTATTTCTATTAACTCATTATTATCTCTTCTATCTTGTTTATTTCCTGTTCTCATAATTTATCTTCCTTAAACTTTAATTTAATTTATATATTTTAATTATAAATAATACCAAATTAGTTGAATTATAAACAAGTTAAATTAACACTTTGTTTATTGTTCTTTATTTTTTCAACCTAACCTTAGCTTCACTAAGAGTAAGTTTTACCTTCTCCCCATTAAGAGGAAGGAAAGGAAATTTTAAAATTAATAATTCACCAAGAGAAGATGAAAATTTTAATTAACAATCTATTATAATATACTCAGATTTTTTTATATTATAATGTATTAAATTATTACTAAAAAAATACTAATTAACTAGATTAAAAAATATTGTGAAACTAAATTGGAAAATAATTATTATGTTTTAGGTATAGATGAGGCAGGATATGGACCAGATATTGGTCCACTTGTTGTAACATCTTCACTTTTTAAACTTAGTGAAAAATACCATTCAGAGAAATTTTGGGAGACTCTTTCTGAAATAGTCTCAAAAAAAACAAAAGAGTTTCCAGAAAAAGTAATAGTTTCAGATAGTAAAGATATATTTAAAAATCATCCAAAAAACTATTTAATAGGTGAAATTACTGCTTTGTGTTCTTACTGTCTCTTATATCCTGTGCCACTTAATTTTCAAGAATTCCTACAAAATATATTCTTAGATAACTTAGATTTATTTCAAAAAAGATGCAAAACTTTTAGCAAATACGCATATAGAATGTGTTGGGGTAATAACAATTTTTTTTCTGAAGATCCTTTAAATTCTAAAAATTTAAATCCAAAACCCTATATTAATGATTTATTCCCAAAACTAAAAAAAGTTATAAAAAGTTCAGGAATTGATTTAATAGATATAAAAAGTATAGTTTTATGTCCACATTTATGTAATGAATCAATTACTAAAAAGGGGAAACTTTTTTTAAATTACTTACAATTTGAGAGATTAATAGAAAATGCTTTAAAAATGATTTTGATAGAAAATATTTCAGTTAAAGATAAAGAAGAGACAGTAAAGTTAGAAAAAAAATATAAAAAAGAAACTATAAATTTTAAAAAGAATGAGCAAAAGAATAATTTAAATTCAATTTTTGTAATTGCTGATAAGCTTGGATCAAAAAAATATTATATTAATTATCTTAAAAGTGGATTGCTTGGAAATTTCAAAATAAAAATTTTGGAACAAGACAAAAATATATCAAATTATAGAATATTAAAAGATAGTAAATTATCAAGTAATCTATTAAATAGTTTAGATAGAATATTAAATAATTTAGAAATAAGAATATCATTCATAAAGGAAGGCGACAAAACCCACTTCCCCATTGCTTTATCTTCTGTTTTTTCAAAATACATTCGTGAGAGATTCATTAAAAATATAAATGAATTCTTTGCAACAAAAATTCAAAATTTAAAACCAACAAAGGGGTATGCATATAAAATAGAAAAATTTATTGAAGTTACAAATGATGTAAGAAAAAAATATGATATTGCTACAAATTGTTTTTTAAGAAAAAGGGATAGTCTCTTGCGCTTATTTGATTAATTAGACTCTTCCACTCCACTTAGATTGACAATCTGATTTATTCTTTAAGGAAGGACCAGATTCCATCTAAAATCCAATCAGGTTTTATTTCTGATTTACTTACTTCTTCCCTGCTAACTACTCCTGTAAGTACTAATGCAGTAGAAATACCTGCTATTTTACCTGCTAAAATATCTGTTTCTAATCTATCTCCAATAATTAATGTTCGTTCTTTATTACTATTAAATTTGGAAATAGCAATTTCCATAATATAAATATTTGGTTTTCCAATAACTTTTGCTTTTACTTCAGATGCGGTTTCAATAGATGAAACTATTGCTCCTGCTCCTGGAATTTCTCCTTCTGGGGTTGGAAATGTAGCATCATAATTTGTAGCAATAAAAATTGCGCCATTTCTAACGGCAAAATTGGCAATTTTCATCATTTCATAATTAAAGTTTGGGTCTTTTCCTACAATAACAAAATCAGCTAAATGTGCATCCTTACCATCGATTAAATTCAACCCTATTTTTCTAATCTCATCCTTTAAAGCTCTGGCTCCAATAACATATGCTTTTTTACCTTCGATATTGTAGTTTTCATAAAGGTATTTTGCTGTAGCTGTTGATGATGTTATTATTTTGTCATCATCCACTATTATATTCATAGACTTTAATTTCTTCCTATAACCTTTGCTATTTCTTCCAGAGTTATTAGTTAAAAAAATAAAATCTTTATCTCTTTTTTTTAACTCATTAATAAATTCCTTGGCTTTATGGATAGGTTCATCTTGAATATATATAACTCCGTCTAAATCTATTATAAAATTTTGAAATTTTTCTATTAATTTCATCCTTAATAATCCTTTTATATGCATTACAAATCAGATAGAAATTTTCTTTTTTTCTTCTTTCTATTTAGAAATTCATTAACTATATAACTGGCAACCATTGTTGGGGTTGTGCCAGAACCAAATCCAGAATCATATCCTAATTCTTTTGCAAGAGCATTAGAAATTCTTGGACCACCACAAATTAAGATAATCCTGTCCCTTACACCCTCTTCTTCAAGTAATTCCAGAAGTTTTGATAAATTATATATATGAATATTTTTTTGAGTGATAATCTGAGAAATCCCAACTACATCTGCTTTTATGCTCAATGCTTTCTTTATAAGCTCCTCTGATGGAACCTGGGAGCCTAAATTGATTGCATTGAAGAAATTATAACTTTCCAGACCATGGTCTCCTGCAAAACCTTTTGCACTTAAAATAGCGTCTAATCCAACTGTATGAGCATCAGATTCAATTGCAGCTCCTACTATAGTTATCTTTCTTCCTATTTCATTTTTAACAATTTTCTCCATCTCTTCATGACTTAATATTTTGTGTTCTTTAGCTTTAATCTTTATTTGGTCTATTTCTATCTTATGTTTGCAACTTCCATATATAACAAAAAAAGTAAAATCGGGATCAAGACTTTCCTGCTTAACAATTTTTGGTTTTATTATCCCCATTTTCTCACAATATTGAGTAGCTATAGCTGTAGCTCTATCATCATTCTTTATCGGAAGCGTAAAACTAATTTGGACCATTCCATCATTCAAACTATCACCATATGGCCTTATCTCCATAACAGATTACCCCCAGATTTAATAGCTAATTAAACATTTTTAAGCTCTTTGAAGAAAGGATTAAAGTAGTCTTCTTTCTTTTTTATAACGCCATCTAATCCTCTCCCGGAATTTGTATCCCTTTTTATATCTGCAAAAATACCCTTTTCTATTGCTTTAAAAAGTCCAATATCATCAATCTCTTCAAGAAGATTAACTGCATTTTTCAATACCTGATTTGCTCTTTTAACAATCTTGCTATCTTTATTAAAACTTATTTGTTCTCCAAGATTTTTAGCACAGTTAAAAATGTATTTTGCATTTTTTATACTAATAAATCTATCCTGTAAAAATGGTGTATGAATAGCTTCAGTAGACATACCTAATAACTGAATTTCCTGATTAGTTAAAATACCTGTAAAATTGAACATTCCATCTAAAAGATTTGAGAAGAATATATCACCTGTTTTATAAACTGTTGGTGGCATATATTTTATTGGATAATCTGGAAACAAGTCTCTTACAAGTTGCGCATGAGCTATTTCATAAATAAGAGAATCCTCTAAATGTGGATTTATCTGAAATGCATGACCTAATCCTATCTGTTCAGCTTTCAATCCGGAGAAAATAGCAAATTGTTCATTTATTAATTGTGATGCAATTACAGTATGAGCAGCTTTATAAGCATTGGCTGTTGTCAAATAGTTGTCTTCACCTGTATTAATAATCACACCTGCAGCTGCATTTATCATTCTTGAAAAATATTGGTCTATAAATGTTCTTTTTGTATTTATCCCTCTAAAAATGATTCCGTATAGACTATCGTTTAGCATCATGTCTAATCTCTCAAATGCTCCCATCACTGCAATCTCTGGCATAGCCAACCCTGAACAATAATTTACCTGTCTTATATACCTTCCTACCTCATCAGCTACTTCATCAAGAGCTTCTCTCATTACCTTAAAGTTTGCTTGAGTTGCATATGTTCCACCGTAGCCAGTTGTTGTTATACCATATGGAACATAATCTAATAAGCTCTGAGCTGTGGAGCGAATTACTGCTATAACATCTGCTCCCTCTCTAACTGCTGCTTTTGCCTGTACTACATCCTCATATATATTTCCAGTGGCTACAATGACATACAACCAGGGTTTTTTAGGATCTCCTAATTTTTTAATGAGTTCAGTTCGCTCATCTCTTTTCTTTTTGATTAACAAACATGAATTTTTCACTACTTTGTTAATTTCAGGAATTACCTTTTCCTTCTCAAGCTTTGATACTTTTTCTAAATCAATTTCTTTTTGTGAAATCATCTCAGATAATATTTGAGCATTCACATCATAAAAACACATAGCATTAACAAAGGGATATAATATTCCAGAGCCAAGCTCGTTTATAAAACTATCTACCACTACATTTAGTAATGGAACATCATCTTTATTAACTCCATCAACACCTAAAAGTCTAATTGTTGCTCTTTCAATTGTAGTTGTAGTATTTTTATCAATAAAATTCTGAACTTTAGAAGCTATTCTGTTTGCATAATCCCTAGCTTTTTTCACCATATTTTTGTCCAAAATTAATTTAGCCAATTTAAACTCCTGATTTATGATAGATATTGAATTTAGAATTTAAACTTATGTAATTTTTATTTTAAAAGAATAACAATAGCATTGTTAAGAAAATAAAGAATATTTTGAGCAAAAATGGAGGCGGCACCCAGATTCGAACTGGGGATGGAGGTTTTGCAGACCTCTGCCTTACCACTTGGCGATGCCGCCTTCAAAAATATCAATTTTTTTCATATATTAAAATTATTTTAACATTTTAATACTAAATTTGCTATTTTTGTCTTTAGTAAGAGAAATTAATTTCCTATATTTTAATCAATTTCAATTGTTAATCAAATCGTAGTTACAAAATTTAAATCTATCTCATTAATAGTATTATTTAAAAGTTTCACTCATAAAAATGGTGGGCGTTAGAAGATTTGAACCTCTGACCCCTTCCGTGTCAAGGAAGTGCTCTCCCCCTGAGCTAAACGCCCACATATATTCCAAAATATTTTAGCACTAATTTATAAGACAATTCAACTAATATAACTATCATTCTAAACTAATTTCTATTGTGTCGTTCTGAATGAAGCGAAGCAAAATGAAAAATCTTAATAAAAAATATTTTTGTTATTTTTTTAGAATTTGGTGTATGTCTTTTACTCCCCCTAAGCTTTTTGCTTCCTTAACAGCATTTCTAATAGCTCTTGCTGTAACTTCTGCTGCTGCTGTTCCTATAACAACTGTAGGAGCTTTCTTTTTGCCAACAGACAATACAAAGGTTGTATCTCCGTCATATTCAGTATGGACAGGCGAAATTGCTCTTGCAAAACCATCATGTGCCATCTGTGCAACTTTTGTTGCAGATGCTTTGTCAAGAGAAACATTTGTAGTTATTACAACAATAGTTGTGTTTTCGCCAAATTTTGATACTATTTCTTCTCCCTCTAATACAATAGACTTACTATTTAAAAAGCCTTTTTCTGGATGATAAGCACCTGCTAATATTGAACCATTTTCTCTTATTATATCCCCAAAAGAATTTACAACAGCTATTGCAAAGATTTCGATACCACCTGATAAATTAAGTATAGCCTTTCCAACTCCGGATTTCATCATAAATGAATTTCCTAAAATTTTTCCTACAGTGGCACCAGTACCAGCACCAACACTTCCAACTTCAAATCCTGATGATGATGCATTTTGACAGGCAAAATAACCTTCTTTTTTTCCAGGACGAACTTTTTTATTACCTATGTTTAGATCAAATAATATAGCAGTTGGAACAATGGGAACTTTTCCATAGGGTGTTTCAAACCCAATATTCTTCTCTTCTAAATATTTCATAACCCCATCAGCAGTAGAGAGACCAAAAGCACTCCCTCCAGAGATGCAAATAGCATTTATTTTTTCAACCATACATGTTGGTTTTAAAAGATCAGTTTCCCTGGTTCCAGGAGCTCCTCCTCTTACATCTACTCCGCAAACTGCACCAGCTTCTGGAAGTAAGACTACAGTACAACCCGTAATTGCATTTTTATCTGTATAATGCCCCACTTTGATTTTAGATAGCATTTTTCCTCCTCTCCTAACATATTGTAAAGCTCTTTTTAGTGATAAATATCTTGATAAAGATTTAAGAAAATTTCTAAGCTTTAACAATTTAGAGTATCTAATTATAAAAAAATCTAAAAATTTTATTTTTAAAAATTCAAATTCCATTAAATTCTTTAATATATTTAATGAGATTGCTTCGGGACTTTGTCCCTCGCAATGACATTTTAAAAATTACTTACAATGATAATTTAAATCTATCTTCTCACAATAATAATTTATTAGCTCAATATCTATATAAATAATATTAAAAAAGTTACGGGAGCCTAAAATATCTGATTGTTAAAAATGTTAGAGAAAAAAATAATACCGTAAAAATAAAAGAAGTAAAATCGAGAATTTTTAATTTTTTTGCAATTCTTCTTGTTCTACCTTTTCCTCCTCTATAACATCTTGACTCCATTGCTAAAACTAAGTCTTCTGCTCTTCCATAAGCACTTATAAATAATGGAATTAATAAACCTGACAGTTTTATTGCTCTAACTATAAAATTACCTTTATCTAAATCAGCTCCTCTTGCTATTTGAGCTTTCATTAACCTTTCTAGTTCCTCTACTAACGTTGGAACGAACCTAAAAGCTATTACTCCAACCATAATAATTTCATGAGATGCAAACTTTATTTTTTGTAAGGGAAGAATTAACCTTTCAATTGCATCAGTAAAGCTTACTATCTCTGTAGTAAGGAAAAAGATAGATGAAATAAAATATATTAATATCGCTTTAAGCATCATAAAACAAGAAACCTTAATACCTAAAACAGAAATCTTTATAAAATTCCATTGAAAAAGCATTTTACCTGGCTCACCTATATAAAAAATAACTTGAAAAATCCAGATTAAAATTATTATTGGAAGAACTGGTTTTAATCCCTTTAAAATGTAAAAAAATGAGCTATTAGATAATTTTATAATAAGAAGCAAAAATAAACTTATAAAAAATATACCTGAGAAAGTTTTTATAAATGATATAAAAACTATGATCATAATTAATAATATTACTTTTATTCTAGGATCAATTTTATGGATTAAGGAATCACCTTCTCTATAAAATCCAAAAATTGTGTTTTTATGCAACTCCAATTTTTATACTCCAATATAAAAAATTATTTATTTTGATTATTAATCAATTTCTTTCTCGCTATTTTTATTTTTAAATATCTCAAATAGTGATTCTTCAAGCTGATTAATATTAATTATCTTTTCATCTACATTGATTCCTGATTTAATTAATTCATCCACTACCTCAACTACTGAAGGTAGGGTTAAACCGTAACTTAATAACTTCTCTCTTTTTATAAAAATATTTTCTGGTATATCAATCATTTCAATTTTCCCATCAACAAGAACCATTACTCTATCTGCAAGTTCTACAACATCATTCATATTACTGGAAACAAAAATTGTAGTTAATCCTAATCTGTCATGTAAAAATTTAATGGAATTTAGAAAATCCACTCTCCCTTTAGGATCCAAACCAGCTGTAGGGTCATCTAATATTAAAATTTCTGGATCAAGAGCTAAAATTCCAGCAATTGCTACTTTCTTCTTCTCTCCCCCACTTAAACTGAAAATATATCTATAAAAAAATTCATTCGGGTCTAAGCCAACAGTTGCTAATGCTTTTTTAATAGTTATCTCTATCACTTTCTCAGGAAAATTCATATTTTTTAAGCCAAATGCGATGTCATCTGAAACAGTCTCTTTAAAAAGTTGGCTATCAGGATGTTGAAATAACATGGCTACTTTCCTTCTCAATTCTTTTAAATTCAATCTACTATCTTTTGTGTCCCGTTCATCTACTATCACTCTACCTTTTTTGGGAATAAATATTGCATTAAAATACTGAAGTAATGTAGATTTTCCCGATTGTGTTGGGCCAACAATGGCTAACTTTTCACCATGATATACCTCAAAGCTTAAACCATGGAGAACTTCTTTTTCAAAAGGAGTTCCTTGCATATATGAATGAAATAGATTCTCAACCTTTATAATTGCTTTAGACAATTTACAAGCTCCTGAGTAGTTATTATTTGTGATGGAATAGAAATCCCTCTTTTATTTAATCTGGAAGAGATATCAGGGATTATAGGAACATCTAAAGAAAGGCTTCTTAATATTTTTAATTTAGAAAAAATCTTTTTTGGTGAATCATCCAATACTATTTTTCCTTCAGACATAACAATTGCTCTATCAGATTTCAATACTTCTTCCATCAAATGGGTTATGTATATTATTGTGACTTCTCTTTTTTTTCTAAGATTTAGTATCACCTCGAAAACTTCCTTTTTTCCTAATGGATCAAGCATTGAAGTGGGCTCATCAAAAATAATATACTTAGTTCCCATTGCCAATACTCCTGCAATTGTAACTTTTTGCTTTAGACCTATAGAAAGCATATGAGGAGGATAATCTTGATACTTGCTTAAACCCATAAGTTCAATAGCCTCATCTACTCTTTTTTCTATCTCCACTCTATCAATACCTAAATTTTCTGGTCCAAAAGATATATCACTTCTAACTGTTGAGCAGATTATTTGATTTTCTGGATTCTGAAAAACCATTCCCACCCTTTTTCTAATATCCCATAAATTTTCCTTATTTCGAGTATCGATCCCATCAATTAATACTGAACCCTTTGTGGGTATTAAAATAGTATTTAGATGTTTAGCCAAAGTTGTTTTTCCAGAACCATTTTGTCCTATTATGCTAACAAGCTCACCTTCCTTTATGGAAAGTGATACTGCTGTTAATGCTTTTTTAGGATTCTCAGATTCCTTATGATAGGTAAAATGAAGATTGTTGATTTTTATCATATTATTAAAAAATAGATAACATAAAAAATATTATTATATTTCCCTCTCATTGGAATGATAATATTATTTATTATTCAGAAGTTTTTGCTTTAACTCCTCGTGAACCTCTATAGACATCAATTGCATTTCCTATAATAAGTGTTATAATAGCTGCAACAATCGCTTCTATTATAGCTTGTGGTAATACTAAAATTAGAAAAACCCAGAAATTACCTTTTCCAGTTAAATGAATCATGCCAAGTACAAAAAAGGTATTGGTAAGTGAACCCATTATACCTGCTAACACTAATGCCAAACTTTTATTTATTTTCTTTGTAGTTGAATAAATTAAATATGCCACTAATCCAATAAATAATCTTGGTAAAATAGCTACGAATAGATCACTAAAATAAGGATTTGGAGAAATTGTTGTCGCCATATAAAAACTAGCAAACCCAAAGATTCCGCCAACCAATATTCCGACAATTGGACCTTCAAGTACACCACCTAATATAGCGGGTATGTGCATAATTGTAGCGTGACCAGAAATATTTGGTACAGGAATGAAGCCAATGGGTAATGAACCAAATATGGGCCATCCAAGTAATATTGCTATTGCTCCTAAAATTCCTGCCATTACAATCTTTCTTACTGTTAACTTCAAAAAAATCACCCTTTCTATTAAATATTTCTGAAAATGATAATATTTTATATTAAACGAATCTAAAATGTAAAAACAACTTTATATTATCTTAATAATTACTTAAAATTTATACAAACCAACTAATAAAATTTTTTAATGAAAAAATAAAAGAGCGGAAGATCCGCTCATTCTAAAAGTATATTTAAAAGTATTTCCTTCTAATTTAAATGTATAATTGATCGATTTTAATAAATAGTTAATTAACTTTTTCTGAAGTAAAAAATATTATTTTTCTTCTCTATCTTCGTAAAAAGAGATTATTTTCTCAATTCTTCTCTTTTCTTCATCAGTAAATATTGAATCAAAATCAAAGTCTTTCATTTTATCTTTATCTTGTAATACTTTCTTGATATGAACTATCATAACCCCACTTGGATTCCATTTGCTTTCAGATATTAAATTATACTTATCTAAATCAAATTTCAATGTTTCATCAATTTTAAACAATTGTTCAATTAATTTCCTAAAGAGTTCTGTATTAAATTCTGGTTTGTTTTCGTTTTCTCTTTTCATATTAATTCACTAATATATTATTATCAATAATAGTTTATCACAATATAATTCTTTTTAGAAATAAACTTTTTAACAATACATATTATTTTATTGTACATTAGATTATTTAAAATCCCAGATTTATTCTAAAACTTCATCTATTGGTGTATAGGCAAGTCCATGCGCATCAGCTACTGGTTTGTATGTAATCTTTCCTTTACAAACATTTAATCCTTTTTTCAATACATGATCTTCTTTTAATGCTTTCTGCCATCCTTTGTTTGCAATCTGTAGTGCATATGATAAAGTTTCATTTGTTAATGCAAATGTTGAAGTTCTTGAGAAAGCACCTGGCATATTTGTAACACAATAATGAACAACTCCCTCCTCAACATAGATTGGATCAGAATGTGAGGTTGGTCTTGCAGTTTCGACACTTCCACCCTGGTCGATATCCACACATACTATAACAGAGCCTGGTTTCATAGATTTTACCATTTCCCTTGTTACCAGTTTTGGAGCTTCTGCACCAATAATATAAACACCTGTAATCAAAATATCAGCTCCTTTTACAGCTTCTGCAATATTAAAAGAATTTGATTTTAGCGTTGAAACGTTTTCTGGCATTGTATCTTCTAAATAACGTAATTTTCTTGCACTTCTGGTTAAAATAGTAACTTTTGCACCTAAACCAGCAGCAACTTTTGCTGCATTACAACCTACTGTACCACCACCTAATATAACTATATGTGCAGGTTCAACTCCAGGTACACCAGTAGTTAGAATTCCTCTTCCACCTTGTGCTCTACTTAAATAAAAAGCTCCTATAAATGGTGCCATTCTTCCTGATACCTCACTCATAGGTGTTAAGAGTGGAGTTTCTCCATCATCAGTTTCTACGGTTTCATAAGCAATACAAATGGCTTTTCTATCAATCATAGCTTTAGTAAGTTCTTCACCTGAAGCAAAATGAAAATATGTAAAAACTATTTGGTTTTCTTTAATCAATTCAAACTCCTGAGGAAGAGGTTCTTTTATCTTCATTATCATATCCGCTTTGTCAAAAACCTCATTAGCAGTATCTAATATTTCAGCTCCTACTTCTTTATATTCATCATCACTAATACCGCTTCCCACACCAGCATTCTTTTGAATAATTACTTTGTGCCCTGTTTTAATTAACTCAGTCGCACCAGCTGGTGTCAACGCTACTCTATATTCATTATCTTTAATTTCTTTAGGAACACCTATGATCATTATTTAACCTGCCTTTCTAATTAATTATTATAATTTTAATAATTATAAATCTAAAAAATTTCACCTCCCATCTTGAATTGTTTATTGAACTAATTCATAATTTTCAAAAATCTAATTTAAAATAAATTTCAGTTAATCAATTACTTATATCATATAAATAAAATATCTAACTTTAAAAATTTAATTTTAAAAAGCTGAATGTTAAAAGAAACAGTTAGTTCTTTTTGGAGTTTTTTCAAAAACTTTTTGTAACTATTATTCGGTAACTTCCCGCTTAACATCAAAAGATATTTGAACTTTTACTCTATATTCAATAATTTTTCCCTCTTCAACCTTTGCCCAGGAATTTATCACATCTACTCTGTCAATACCCCTGATTGTATGTGATGCATCTGTAATTGCATTTCTCGCAGCGTCACTCCAACTTCTAAAAGAGGAGCCTTCAAGTGTAATAAATTTTTTTACTGCCATTTTCATACCTCCTTGCATATTAAAATGATTAAGTTATTTAAAGATATTTTTACATAATTATTAATTTTATTTAAATATAATTATTATTAAATATTTAAAAAAAAGCAATTTTTATTAATTAAAAATAATAAAATAATTTAGTTTAATATTGACCTTAAAATAAAAATCTTATAAAATTCCAAATAAGCTTATATATAACAGAAAAATATTTTAAAAATAAAAACAAAAAACAGATAAAATAATTATTAAAAATTTACTTGTATTACAGAAATATTTTTTTATTATTCTTTATTATTTGTGTATAATATTAATTAAACTAAGATAAAATTCATGTTGAACTATAATTTAAATTGTTCTTTATTAATTTAAAAACAAAAATCTCGTATTAAGCAACAAATTCAAATACATATTCGTCAAAAACTAAAATATGAACTCAAATATTGAGCAGGAATCTACTAAAGTAAGATTATCAAAATCAATATAATACTCAATAATAAAATAATTAATAATCTACTAAAGAAAGGAGGATCTATAGAGAATTAACTCTTTATTTGAAAGAGTAATCTTTCAAATCACCTCTTGTATAAATATTTTATTAATGTTAGGAGGTTATTTTTATGCAAGAAGAAAAAAAGTTATTTACTAGAAAAGCTACAGGATTGGTACGAGAAATAGGAGTTGGAACTGCAGTTATTATAGCTATTGCTAATGTTGTTGGACTTGGATGGCAGAAAAGAGTATTTCAAGCAACAGGTTGGACTCCAGTCGGTGAGAGTAAATTTCTTTTTGGAATTCATCCAGTTGTAATGGCTTTTGCTCTTGCTGGATTAATTATTTTGGTATCATTGTACTGTTTTTCAATGTTATCAGCTGCTATGCCAAGATCAGGTGGTGGATACATATTCATTTCCAGAATTCTAAATCCTGCTTTAGGATTTGTAGCCACATGGCTTCAGTTCTTTGCTGTTGCTGTTTCTTATGGATTAATAGCTGTTGCAGTAATGGAAGCAGTCTGGATCTTTGGTGGACTCGCTGGTATTTCACTTCCAGGTTGGCTTACTAGCCCTGTTGGTTTGTTTCTATCAGGTGTAGTAATACTTATAATCTTTAGTGGTATTGCATTCTATGGAATAAAGATGACAGGAAAATTGCTTCAATGGTTATTCTGGATCCCAGCAGCAGTACTGGTAATTGTGTATATACTATTTATTGTAGCAAATCCTCAAACTATGGAGGCAGGTGTTCAAAATCTATTTGGTTCAAGTGCAGCTGAGTATACACAAGCAGCTATTGACCAGGGAATGGCAGATGTAGCAGCAGGAAATACTTATTGGAAAGCGGTTGGAAGTGCAATGTTAGCGGCTTATTGGGCTTATATTGGTTATGCCGCTGCCTCATTTATAGCTGGTGAAGTAAAGGAAGCACACAAAGCTCTACCAAGAGCTATGTTCACATCTGGATTAGTAATCATTGGTATATACATGACCATTTCAACTCTTATGGCAAGAGCTGCAATGATGGCTGGAAAGGTTGGAGATTTCTCATTGATGTCAGCTATTGGATTTCTTAATTTTGGAGGAGGAGATTTTGCAGCTGCTGGATTAGAAAAAATTGGCGGATGGATGCCAGTTGTTGCTGCAATTTCAGCTTCTGGATTTGGACTTCCAAGAGCATTCATGTTCCTATTGGTATTATTTGCTGCTTTATGGGTTGCTAATGATATTCCACCATTTATCTTGACTTCTTCAAGAATGATATTTGCTATGGCTTTTGATAGAGTTCTACCTGATAAATTAGCAAAAGTTAATGAGAAATGGCATTCACCAGTAAACGCTATAATCTTTGTTTCACTTGTTTCTTTGTTTGGTTGTGCTGCTGAGGCTGACTTTTTTGGAGAAAAGGGGTTGTATTTAGGCAAATTCATTCACAGTATTATAAATCCAGGTGGAGCTATTGCAGCAACTGACTTATGGGATACAATATTCTTCTTAGTTGTGTGCATTGCAGCATTCATGTTCCCCATAAGAAAGCCCGATATATTTGAGAGGTCACCATTCAGAGCAAGTAAAACAGTTACACAAATAATTGCAGGACTGGCAATAATAGGAAATCTTATTGCGTTCTGGATATTCGCTACTGATCCTCATGGATGGAACCTTTTTGGAATTAAGAATCTGGCTTCTGCAATGCCATTCTTATTCTCTATTTTCCTAATTCTTTTGGGCTTGGGAATTTATCTTTACTACAGTAATAAAGCCAAGGCAACAGGTGTTGATCTAACCACAATATTTACAGAAATTCCTCCAGACTAAAATTTCTGGATTTTGTTAATGTAGTATTGCCATAGATTGATATATCAGCTCCTGCTCTAAGTAGGAGCTGATTATCATTTAACTCCATAGCCAAGAAGTCCCTTTGCGATAACTGGGGGATGAAAGGCATTATTAATAGAAGATAGATACTCACAGGAAGCCCTCTGCGTTAGCTGAGGGTAGTTTACATATTATAATAAATAGATAAATAGGAATAAAATAACATATTTAATATATAAAGTAAGGTCGTGTTAAACAGTTTTCTCTCGTTATACTCAGGACAAGATCTAAATGAAGCGAAGGAACTACAAAAAAAATGGAAAATATATGAAAAGAGTAATTGATTTGAGAGACTTTATAGATAAAATAGAAAATCAATTGATTAAAGGAAGGGGGAAGTGGATTGCTGAGTTCAATGAATCATTTATAAACTATCCACTTGATAATTTTGTTTTTCCATTAGTTGTTAGAGGGCAAACAAGAAGTAAAGGATTTTTACTCTCGAGATTATTTGCTTACTTGGCCATGCCAAACTATTTGGTGTCATGTTTTGTATATCCTTCAGAAATAAATTCATATATTAAAAAAGAGAAACTAGAAATATTACTTAGAGAAATATCCAAAATGATGAAGAAGAACAATGTAAAATGGTCCTGGCTTATCATCCCAAAAGAGGGTGAATTTAATCAAAGAATAATAAAGTGGGTTGAAAAAAATGACCTTTCTAATATTGGTATTGCTTTAGTAGACTTAAATACTAAAAATATTTTAACTAATAATTCAGTTATAGGAAGAAAAATTAAAACTATTTTAAAATTTTAGCGATTATTTATAATATATCCTTTTAAACATATTGTACAAAAAAAATTAAAAACTTCTTATAAAGAAATAAAACTATTTCGAAATTCTAATGAAGAAAATATCAAAAATAAATTTTGGAGATTTAGGAAAATCATTCTCTATCTTTTTTATTCTTATAGTGACATTACGAATTATTACAAATTTCTTATTCACAAAGATTATAATTGTAGAGTGGTGGATTTTAACAATAGAGCTAATTTTAGCTGCTATTGTGTCCTATTTGTATTATAGACTTAAATATCATCCCACCTTTAGTTATGACAAAGAAAGTTTTATTTTAGAAATTGGTAAGGAAAAAATATCCTCAAAATGGAAAGATTTTAAATTTATCTCTTTGTATTATAGTGGTTTAGGAAAAACTTCTTTAAGATTATATATAAATGATATCTATAAAGATGATTATATTGAAATCTCAGTCTCTGATTTAAGACTTAATCCAAAAGATTTTAGAAGTGAAGTTTCAAAATTAATTTCAAACTAAATTAACCTTCTACTCTCTGAAGTCTAAGTATTTTACCACCTTCAATTTCTACTAGATAACCTTTAAATATACCCTCTCCATATTCACTCCCTGGATTGAAACATACAGTTTTACCAATTTTTATATATCCTGGGCTTTCATGAATGTGTCCATGAAGTCCTACTAATGGTTGGTATTTTTTAATAATTTTTCTAACAGTATGACTTCCTACTGGTATCTCGCGAGGTTTACCACCTACAATTATTATATTTAAATCTTTATCTACCATTGGTGCATAATCAAGATAAGAATCATATGGTGGGCAGTGGATGCAAAATACAGCAGTCTTTATATTCTTAACTTTAGCTACTACTTTCTCCAATTTCTCCTCCATCTCTTCCTCTGAGCATTCTCTTGGAGAATCAAATGGGGTGGGATTTGTCCAGCCAAAACATAGAACCTCATGTTCCCCATCTAAATCAACAACTTCTTCCTCACCAAATGTTATTCTTGGATCTTTCTTGATTACTTCATCAATAGCAAACTTATCATCATTTCCAGGACTTATAATAACTTTGCACTTATCAGGTACTCTATCTGATACTAATGTAAGCCAGTGTTCAACAATATCACATTCTAATTTCTCAAATAGATTTTCCCTGTATTCTTCATCGTTCCCTATCCTGATACTTTCTTCACTTGTAGTTCTATATGGAAGATAAGAAGTCATTCTTACTTTTTTTTCGTATTCAGGTAATTCCTCTTCTGATAAAACATACTCTCTTCCTAAAAGATGTGAGGTATATTTCCCATGATCCCTTTTCATTATTGGTACCATTATTTTACCAGTCATATCTCCACTAAGTATTAAAGCATCCAGGTCATAAATCTTTGCTGTATTCAGAAACTTTCTCCAAACAGTTTCTGAACCATGTAAGTCTGTTGCAAACATAAATTTAGTTCTTGCCATTTTTAACCCCTCCCTACTTCCTCAACTTCTTTATACCATTTTTTCTTTGTACCAACCTTAGACCTTATTTTCCATTTCAAGCTTTTAGGTTCATCTTCTATTCTTTCAAGTATTTTATCAATTCTATCTGTAACTATTTTGCTATTTTCATCCGTCAAAGATTCGAATTCACCCAGAAAATTTTTAACTTTTTTAAGGTTAGTTGTCACTGTATAATAATATCCCCAATCTTTTGCCAGAAGCTTAGATATATAGTTCATGTTTATTGTTTCTTCTTCCTTATCCCCAACATCGTGCTCAAGTAACATTATACTAGTATCTTTGATATCCTTTGGATTTATCTCTACTATCTGCATCTTTTCTAATAATATATCAGTTAAAGTGATAGTAGGGTCATCTAATTCCAATCTGTTTCTAAAATCAACCTTGTGACACATATCTAACTCATCAAAAAAGATATCTACTTGCCATTTTTTCTCATCACTCCAGTAGATTTGTCTTTTTTTACCATACAATGCAAAAAATATCGGGCTTATTGGTTCATAACCTAAATCCTTAAAAAATTTTTTCATTCCTTCTCTAAATTTTCCATATGTCATTAAGTCTATATCTGTAAGTGGTCTCTTCATTTCATCATATAGATACCTATATTTTGGACTATGATTTTTTACTGCAATTGAACCCAATAATCTAAAAATTATCCCTTTTTCTTTGCCTTTTTCAATTATTTTAAATGCTTCTTCAACAAAAGCTTTATCTCTTTCAGGATCCATAACTCCTCCTATTTTAATTAATTATCGATAAAATAAATTATATATAATTTATTTTATTTTATTAATTAATTTATTAATTATATCAGTAAAATTTAAAGAATCAATATATTGTATTATCTTTTGTCACAATTACAAAATGTTAAAAATAATAAATTTAAATGAGATTGCACAGCCTGTTCCGAGCAAGCTCCTGGTTGTCATTCAGAAGAGCTTTCCTTTAATATCTTTTCTAAAGCTCTTACTTGCTTATCTGATAGAATTTTAGGTTCACCTACCTGAAGAGCTTTATGATAAATTTTTGCTGATTCTTCTACTAATATCGCAATTAAAACTGCATTCGATAATGAAGAGCCTATTGTTAAAACTCCATGACTTTCTAAAAGAACTGCTGATCTATTAGAAAGTTTTTTAAGTGATTTTTTTGCCAATTCTTCTGAACCAGGAAGTGCAAAATCAACAACTGGAATATCTCCTCCTACTGAAAAGAATGTCTCAATATGTATAAGAGGAATACTCTTTTTAAGTACAGCAAAGCATGCAGCATATGGAGAATGCGTATGAGCAATTCCAAAGATATCCTCCCTATTTTTATAAATTTTTAAATGAATGGGAGTCTCATATGATGGTTTATTTTTACCCTCAATCTTATTTCCATTTATATCTAAAACTACAATATCCTGTAGATTTAAAAATTCCCTGAGTACTCCATGAGGAGTAACAAAAATATATCCTGTTTCTCTATCCCTTAAACTAAAATTACCAGTTGTTGGGACAACCAAACCTAATTTCTCAGCTTTTTGAGCCCAGAAAATAACCTCATTTTTATAATCTTCATACATATTTATTCTAAGTTATCCTTTCTATATTTAATAGAAAATTTATTTATTAAATAATTTTTCTATCGAATATTTAACAAAAATTTTTTTAATGTTTATTAAAAAGTTTCATTATAAAAGTGGTGTCGGAGGGGGGACTTGAACCCCCACGAGCTACTCACTCACAAGGTCCTCAACCTTGAGCGTCTACCAATTCCGCCACTCCGACACAAATTAATTATATCAAAATAATTTTGTATTGATTTATTTTTCAATCCAGACTGTGTAAAAATATGGACCTGTAAAAGGATTGGATTGATAACCTTTCACCCATGGTCTAATTAAAATATTTCTTGAGCCATAATATAATGGAATTATTGGGAACTCACCTGGATACTTATCTTCATCACTTTTATCACCAAAAGCAATTTTTGAAGCTTTTTTATATAATTCGACCTGTTTGTCCAAATCACTAAATATCACAGCATTTGTTACCAATTCATCAAATTCATCATTTTTCCACCCAGTATAATTGTTAGGTGATCTACTATGCAATTCTGTAAATAACCAATTACTTACATGAGGATAATCAGGTATCTTTTCCATTAGATACATATCAATAACTATAGTACTTCCATATATGTCATGGATTGTATCAAAATATGTTTCAGAATCCATTTCAATTAAATCAACTTCTAAATTTAAATTTTTAGATAACATACTCTTTATAGATTTAACTAATATCTCATTCTCCTCTGACTCCTCATAAACAAATTTTAAAGGTCTAATCCCTTTATTATTTGAGCTTTCATCAGCTGGTTGAAGAGCTTCAACAAGAATTTTTTTTGCTTTCTCAACATCAAAATCAATTCCTATTGTTTCATCATGTCCTAAAACTTGAGGTGGGATAAATTGATTTGCTACTGTCTGATTTTTCCAAAATATATTATTTTTCAATTCATTCTTATTTATAGCTAATGCTATTGCTTTTCTAATTAGTGGATTATTACCTGGTTCATGCTTAGTATTAAAACCTAAGTAATAAGTTGAAAGTCTTGGTTCAGTTAATAACTGACTTTTAATTAAAGGGGTAGAAATAATTTCCTCCAACTTATCGGATGGAATTCCAGATTGCCATCCCCAAGTTCCATCTATCTTCCCCTCCTCATAAACAGATAATTCTGTATATTTATCCTTGCTTAAAAATATATTGATAGTGTTAAGTTTTGGTGAACCTTCAAAATAATTAGGATTTGCTTTCAAAACAATCTTTTCATCAGGTTCCCAATTTTTTAAAATAAAAGGACCATTTGTTACTAAATTCTTAATATTTGTCCAATTTTCCTTATATTTTTCAACTACAGATTCAGGAACTGGCTTTGTTATCCAGGTAGAGGTTATATAAGTAAAATAATTAACAGGACCTCTCAATTTAACTTCTAATACATTATCACCTTTAGCCTCGATGCCAAGAGCAGCTGAATCTAATTCACCTTTACGAAATTCTTTAGCACCTTCTATATCAAAAAATAGGTAAGCATAGGGAGAGTTAATTTCTGTGGAAAGCGTTCTTTTCCATGAATAAACAAAATCATGTGCTGTAATATGATCACCATTAGTCCAATAAGCATCCTCTCTTATTGTAAATGTAATAATAGTTCCATCATCTGAAATTTCCCAATTTTCAGCAATACAGGGTGAAACAGACAAATCTGGCTCAAGCTTTGTAAGACCAACAAAAATTTGATTAATTATATTAATAGAAGCTCTGCTATTAGCTAAATTTGGATCAATTGTTATTGGTTCTTCATTAAAACATAAATTTAGAATTTGCTCAGACTCAAGCTTTAATTCTTCAGATATTTTTGTTGATTCCAAAGGAATTTCTGTAATTTTTTTTTCTTCCAAATAAATTTTTTTTCTTATTCTCTCTATTTGGTTGCATCCAATAGAAGAAAAACTATAAGTGATTAAAAGTATAGGCATAAATATTATAAAAAATCTTCTTAAATTATTCATAACTCTTTTGAATATTTTTATTTTAAAGCAATCAATCATTCCTCTATGATTTTTCTCTTTGTATCCAAATCAATATTCCATAGATAAAAATCTTGTTGGCCTACAGTCTTAATGGTACGATTTACCCAAGGTTTAGTTAAAGTTACTATCGTGTCAAAGTAAATTGGTACAATTGCAGTCTCAACATTATTTAGCTGATATTCTGCCTGTTTATAAAGTTCTTTTCTTTTCTTAGGATCTTGTTCTATACTAGCTTCCCTGGTTAATTTGTCAAATTCTAACTCTTTTACCTCAGTGCAAATTGGATCTGAACATCCTCTTCTTAACCTATTAGTTCCAGCTTCATTGTTAAATATTTCATGTACCCAGTTATTTTGATCAGGATAATCAGCAAACCAAAATAGTCTCCAAATATGTGGCATATCTTCTAAGGGAGTATCCTTCTGTAGAGTTTTAAGATATTCCATCAATTCCTGAGTTTCTATTTTAACATCAACATTTAATACTTCCTTCCACATAACTACTATCGCTTCAGCTATTTTTTTATGATGCTCACTTTCATTGTGCATTAGGATTACCTCAGGGAAACCTTCACCATCTAGATATCCAGCTTCAGCTAAATATGCTTTTGCTTTTTCTGGATCATATGTTATTCCCACATCTGGATCGCCAGCAACATTGCCAAAAATACCTGTAGGAGCAAAAGAGTTTGCTGGTATATGTTTACCGTCTAATACTGTATCTATAAGAGTTTGTCTGTCAATTGCTGCTGAAAATGCCTTTCTGATTAAATGATTATCAAATGGAGGTTTGTTATTAGTAAATCCATAGTAATAAGTATCAGGTACTGGGATAATAGTTAATTCCTCCTTTAGAACTTTATCTGATTTTATTTTATTTATTTCTGAAATAGGAACATTGCAGATGTCCAACTGATTATTCTTATACATGTCAAATGCTGAATATTCGTCCTCAACCATATATGCGATTATCTTTTCAATCTGTACTTTATCTGCATCAGGATAATATGGATTTTTTACTAATGTATAATGGTTACCATGAACCCATTCAGTCATTACATAAGGACCATTTGAATATATATAACATGGCTCAATCCATTTCTCTTTGCGATATTCAATAACTTCTTGAGGTAATGGTTTACAAATTGACATACTTACAATTCCTGGGAAGTAAGGAGCTTTATGCTCCAAAGTGAATTTCACAGTATAATCATCAACTGCTTCAACACCAATGGTTTCTAAAAGTTCAGGTATTATTTCCTCTTCAGTAGTATTAACTGCTTCTCCATTTTTTAATGCATACAAAACATAAGCATAATCTGAACCAGTTACTGGGTTTAGAGTTCTTCTTACTCCATATACAACATCATTAGCTGTAACTGGAATTGGATTTCCATATTCATCCAAAACTTGCTCTACCTGATTTGTTGAACAATTATATCTAACCCATGTAATATCATCCCTTATACTAAAGGTCCATGTAAAACCATCATTAGATAGCTCCCATTCAGTAGCTAATTCAGTAATTACATTACTATCCTCATCCAAACCTGTTAGACCCAGAAAAATACTCTCGACTAATTGTAATGAAGTGGTATCTGTTACAAATGCAGGATCTGCAGTTTCAGGCTCTTTACCCACATTAAGCATGAGAGTTACTGGTCCCTCTTCCAGTACAGGAGTTGTTTCTTCTACTTCCATTTCTTCTTCACTTGCTGTCATTTCCTCAATTTTAGTTTCTTCAACTAATGATTGTTTTAAGTAAGGACATCCTATAATTGAGATAGAGAGAAATATTATTAGAAAAATTATTGATGCGGTAAATATATTTTTTTTTAATAAATTCATAAATTTATTACTTTTTTTTACAATTAGAATATACTTCACAATTAAAATTGCTTAAATATTTCTTAAAATTTAAAACAACAATTCCTCTTATATTATCTAATTTTTATCTGAGTATAATATTGAATAATATTATTTTGAATAATAATATTTTTTTATCTTAATATTACATTCAATAGTATTGTGGTAATGGCGAATATTATTGATGTGGCAACTGTTATCCTATTTAAATTCTTTTCGACAATACTTGAGCTAGTAACTGGGCCTAAAATCTCACCAAATGTAGCTGACATTCCTCCACCCTTTCCAGCATGAAGAAGAATCAGAAGAATTAAAGCTAAACAAATTACAGAATGAATTATGATTATTACAGTTGACAAAGTAGTCATTTTTTAGTAACTCCTTATTGATTATAAATTATATATTCACATTGATTATAAATTATTATTTTGACTTTAAAATAATCTAATTAAGTATTATAATTCTAATTTTAAAAACAATCTCAACAAAAACATTTTACAATTGTAAACTATTTTTAAAAATTTTAAAATATAAAACATTAAAAAAATTATTCAATAAAATATTCTCTGTATTAGATTTTTTAATCTTTTTATATCATTCAGACACCGTCCTGGGTAAAATGAAGGAATGACATAAAGTAAATATCTTAAAATTGTAAAATTTTACAAAATTTTTTGATTAATTTGCATTAGTTCCAAATTTAACATTAGTAACTATTTTCTTTGTAATAAGACAAGCTTTAATGAATATGTCAGGCCCAATATATAGCAACTTTGTTATGGAGACTGTCCCAGGTGAAGAAAGGGGTATTGCAAGTGGATATGTTTCTTTTTTTACCTAATTTCTGCAATAGCATTTGTTTCATTCTTTAAAAGATCCGAAAAAGTGACCCTTCAATAAACAATGACAACCACAACCTCTTCAGAATTATAAAAAATATAATTACTATCATCATAAGTAAAACAAGGGAATGACAAAAAAGAAGAGAGTTTAGAATAGCAGAAAGAAGGTTTTTTTACATAAAGATTCTTAAAATTGCTGGAAAGGTTGAGAAGATTCCTTCAAAAACAAACCATAAAAATACTATTATAATAATTTCTGCTACAATTTGATTTTTAAAATCTAAAAATTTATAAAATAGAAAAGTAAAAATGGATGCAATTATGTATCCAATGATTGTATAAGAAGGTAAAAATTCTACATTAAGGAGATTTTTAATACCAGGAAAAAAGAATCTACTAAATGAAGCTATCATAGATACAATTAAAATAATTAACAGAATATGTAAGCTACTTTTAGCCATTTTAGAAACTAAGTAATTTACAATTATTAAAGATAAAATTAAAGTTAAAATAACTGCTCCAATGTTTAGAATGGAAATCATGGAAGATAGAATAAGAGAAAAAAGATATCCTCCCATTCCAAAAAAATACTCTTTTTTACTTCCAATTCCCAATTTATTAAATAAATTAGTTCTAACTACATCTTTATTATCTTTATAAACAACTTTACTGGTTTGATCGGGATTAAATCCTATCCAAAAGAATTGAGCGTAATCATCTTCGTAAGGAAAAACTTTTGGCAGATATGTGTCTTCACCCCTGTCATTTACTCTCATCTCATCTTTAACAATAGTACCATCTTTATTTATTAGTTTATAGTAAGTTTCAAGTCTATCTCTTCTGTTATCCATCCAGACTAAGTGTATTTTATCCTTGTTGGAAGAGATGTATGGATTGTAAGACCATTTCAATGTTCTTGTTATAAATTCACCTCTTGTAATATCTTTTCCGTCCAAATCAAATATATCCATAATTATGTCTTTGTGCCCACCTATTTCAAGACTTAAATCTTCTTCAGTTATAAGACCTGATCTAAAAATATAAATTCTATTTTCATTAACAAAATGAACTGCTTGAATATTAGTTGTGTACAATATTGTTCTGCCAACTTTTTTTTCAAAAATCTTTTCAAAGTCTTGAGTAAATACTCCTAAATATATAAATGGTCTCTTAGGGTCTTCTCTAATGTCTCGCCAAATTATATATAATCTATCATTAAAAAATTGCAACTTTGGTTGCTTTGCTTTTCCTTGAGGTATCTCTGATAGTTTGTAAGTATCTGAAATATTTCCATCTGAACTAACTTTTATACCAGATAGACCTGTTACACCCTCCTTTATATCTGAAAATACTAAATAGATATTATTTTGAGAGTCAAAACATACATTAATATCATCAATGTATTTTCCCTCATAAATTGTTTCTGGGCTTGAAATGTTTTTTCCATCCTTATTAATTGTAATGTTATTTAAATTATTTCTCCTATTTTCATTATTAATTGATGAGTAGAAAATGTTAATTTTTCCAGCATCATCAACAAGAATTTTATAATCTATATAAGAGCTTTTTTTAGAATCTAGAATTGTTTCAGGTATAAGAGTTTTAAGATTCTCATTGAATTTAGTAAATTTTAGACAAAGATTTTCATTAACTCTATCTATCCATACAATCTCGTAATTTTTTAATTTATCTTTATATACAGAATATGAAGTTGATTTAAAACTATCAATTATGGTTTTTGAAACAGAGAATCCCTCATCCACCTCAACTAAAAATTTTCCCGATAATTCAGGATTACCAAAGATTTTCTCATAAACTGGTGGTAGCAAAGAGCAGATTATAAGTAGAAATAAGAATAAAACTACTTTTAAGAAAATGGGAAAATACTTTATTAATATAGATTTATTATGTGTGTTCATTCATGTAATCTGAGCTATTTAAGATATGTATTTGTATTATTATTTCTATTTATAATTTTTAAAAGGAGAAAAATTATTTTGTTTTGTCTTGAAGTATATTTTTTTATGATGATTTATTAATTGGATTTATTTATAATTCTCCAGCAAAGTGACATGCTACAATGTGTCCCTCACTTATATCTCTTAATTCTGGAATATCTTTTGTACATATATCTTTGCGATACATACATCTTGGATGAAAATTACAACCTGGTGGAACATTAACTGGACTTGGGACATCACCTTTTAAAATTATCCTTTTAGTTTTCACTCTTGGATCTGGAACAGGAACAGCAGAAAGTAGTGCCTGAGTATAAGGATGAATAGGATTTTCATAAAGTTCATCCCTAAAGGTTATTTCTACAATTTTACCTAAATACATTACTGCTACTCTATCACTTACATGTTCTACTACACTTAAATCATGAGCGACAAAAAGATAAGTTAAATCAAATTCTTCTTGAAGTCTGTCTAATAAATTAAGAATTTGGGACTGAATTGAAACATCAAGAGCAGATACAGGTTCATCACAAACAATAAATTTCGAATTTACCGCTAAAGCCCTTGCAATTCCTATTCTTTGTCTCTGACCCCCACTAAATTCATGAGGATATCTTTTAATATGGTCAACTTCCAAACCAACTTTTTTCAATAAATCAACTACTCTATCTTGGATTTCAGACTTACTATATTTTTTCTGAATTGCAAGTCCTTCACCAATTATTCTCCCCACATTCATTCTCGGATTAAGAGAAGCAAATGGGTCTTGGAAAATAATTTGCATTTCCTTTCTCAATTTTAACAATCTTTCTGTAGTAGCAGTGAGTAAATCTTCTCCATTATACATAATTTTTCCTGAAGTAGGCTCAATTAATCTTATAATGCATCTTCCTGTGGTCGTTTTTCCACAGCCACTCTCCCCCACTAAACCAAGTGTTTCTCCTCTTTTTATATTAAATGTAATTCCATCTACTGCTTTTACCCATGCAGATATTCTACTAAAGACACCTGTTCTTACAGGAAAATATTTAACCAAATCTTCAACTTCAATTAAATTATCCATATAACTCCTTTAAATATTATTGTTTTACCCAACATCTTACAAAATGACCTGGTTTAATTTCCAGGAGTTCTGGCTCCTCTTTTTCACATTTATCAATCTTGTATTTACATCTTGGATGAAATTTACAACCTGGTGGAAAATTAATAGGGTCAGGAACACTTCCCTCAATGACATCTAACTTTTTCTTTCTCACATTTAACATTGGAATAGATTTAAGTAAACCTTCTGTATAAGGATGAATATGTTCTATAAATATCTCTTCAGATGTACCTGACTCTTGTATTTTACCAGCATACATCACTGCAACTCTATCTGAAACTTCAGCAATTACTCCTAAATCATGAGTAATAAATAAAACTGCCATTCCAATACTTTCTTGAAGACCTTTTATCAGTTCAAGAATCTGGGCTTGAATAGTTACATCCAACGCAGTTGTTGGTTCATCTGCTATTAAGAGTCCAGGTTTACATGAAAGAGCCATAGCTATCATTACTCTTTGTCTCATTCCCCCACTTAATTCATGAGGATATCCTTTAAGAATTTCTCTCGGTCTTGGAATGCCTACAAGTTTTATCATTTCTTCAGACTTATCTAAAGCTTCTTTTTCAGTCATATTTTGATGAAGTATTAAAACCTCTGAAAGCTGTTTTCCTATTGTAAAAACTGGATTAAGTGAAGTCATTGGTTCCTGAAATATCATGCTTATTTCATTTCCTCTTACTTTCCTCATTTTTTCTTGAGAAATTTTTAATAAATTCTCTCCTTTATATAAGACTTCCCCTTCTTCTATTTTTCCAGGTGGAGATTCAACTAATCTCATTATGGAGAAAGAGGTCACTGTTTTTCCACAGGCGGATTCACCTACAAGTCCCATTGTTTCACCTTTTCTAATATCAAAATCAACACCATCTACAGCTTTAACTACTCCATCATCGGTATGAAAATAAGTTTTTAATCCTTTTATTTTTATTATTTCATCATTTCCTATAATCATTAATTCTCCTTAATCTATCGAATTAATTTTGGGTCTAATGCATCTCTTAATCCATCACCAATAAAATTAATACACAAAACAGCAATTGAAATTAGAATTCCTGGTGGCAACCACAACCAAGGCATTCTACTTAATACTGTTAACGATTGAGCTGCATGCATCATCTGACCCCAACTTGTATCAGGAAAAACAACTCCTAAACCTAAAAAACTTAATGCTGCTTCAATTATAATAGCATCAGCTACTCCCATAGTTGCTGCTACTAAAACTGGAGCAAATGCATTTGGTAATAGATGAGTAAATATTATTCTAAAGTTATTTGCACCTAAACCTCTTGCAGCCAAAGTATATTCCATCTCTTTTAGCTTTAGAAATTCACCCCTTACAAGTCTTGCCACAGTACTCCAACCTGTTAATCCAATAATTAACATAACATTATATATACTTGGACCTAAAATTGCAGCCACAAGAATAACTAATACTAACCAAGGGAATGAGATAATAACATCTGTAAATCTCATAAGAATAGCATCTATCCAGCCACCAAAAAAACCTGAAATAGCACCTATTAATATTCCAATAGAAACATATAAACAAACAGCAACCAATCCTATAGATAATGAAATTCTTGCACCATAAATGAGTCTTGATAATACATCACAGCCTAATTCATCAGTTCCTAAGATATGTTCTTTAGAAGGTGGTAATTTTTTATTAGCATAATCAACTGTTGTTGCTGGATATGGTGCAATAAAGTTAGCGAAAATTGCAACAATTACAAGAATAGATATTAATATCAATCCTACTAAAGCTAATTTATTTTTCTTAAATCTTTTCCATATTATAGAACGAAGAGTTACAGGTTTTTTTGCAACAGTATAATCAATTTTCTCTTCAATTCCTTCTAATACATTATTATTTCCCAAATTTTCACACTCCTAATTATTAAATAAACTTATAATTTTTAAATAAATTTATTTTTAATATCATTTATATCTTATTCTTGGGTCAACTACAGCATATAATATATCCGCAATAAGATTTCCTAATAAAACCAGTATGGCAGTAACAAGAGTAGTTCCCATAAGTATTGGATAATCTCTTTGAAATACAGCTCCTACTGCTAATCTACCCATACCAGGCCAAGCAAAAATGGTTTCTGTTATAAAAGCTCCATTAAAAATGAAAGGTATGCTTAACCCAAAAATAGTTACAATAGGAATTAAAGCATTTCTTAATGCATGTTTGTAAATAACATCTCTTTCCGAGATACCTTTTGCCCTTGCTGTTCTTACATAATCTTCTCTTATTACCTCCAACATGCTTGACCTTACATATCTTACAACAGGTGCAATTTGATAGAATGTTAAAACAGATACGGGTAGTATGAGATGTCTAATTCTGTCCCAAATGCTAAAAGGTATTCCTAATGTTTTCATTCCAGATGTTGGTAAAATACCAAATCTCACAGCAAAAATGTAAATAACTACTAAACCAAGGAAAAATATTGGTAAAGACATCCCAAAGAAAATGATTACAGTACTGGAGTAATCTAAAAGTGAATACTGTTTTGTTGCTGATAAAATACCAAAGGGTATAGCAATTAAAAAACTTAAAAATAGAGTTGTTCCTGCTAAAAGAGCTGTTGGACCAATTCTCTCTAATATATGTTTTGTAACAGGTCTTTTTGTATATAAAGACCAACCTAAATCTCCTTTTAGTAATCTAGTTAACCATTTAAAATATTGTACATAAACAGGATCATCAAAACCATATAATCTTTCCAATCTTGCTCTTTCTTCAGGTTTAATATCTGGGTTAAAAAGCATAGCTTTAAGAGGATTACCGGGGCACATTTTAATCAAAAAGAAGGTTACAATTGTTATACCAATAACTATTGGTATAATCTGTATAAATCTTCGAATAATATACTGTCTCAAATGAAATCACTCTCCTAGAAAATAATTATATAAAAAAATAAGATTTTTCAAACTATAAATTCAATTCAAAAACAGTATAATTAAAAGAATAATTTTTTTCAATAAATTTAAAAATTATCTTTTTATTTAATATTTTCAAAAATGAAAAGAATTATATCATGATAAACTTAATTAAAGAATAAAAATGTAGAGTATTCTTTAATAAACAACATGCAGCCTACTTAGGCTGCATGTTGTTACTTTTTACTTTTTGAACAGGATAATTGGTATTATTCTTCTATCCAAACATTGTATATATCGAAGAACACTTTTGCTGCATAATCCCATAGACCTGATACTATTTTAACACCTTTAACTCTATCATTTACTGCAACAATTTCATTATCGTTATATAGGAAGATGGTTGGTAGTTCCTCTGCCAATATCTTTTCCAATTCGTAGTAGATTTCTTTTCTCTTTTCAGGATCCACATACTTTACACCTTCCTCCCACAACGCATCAGTTTCCTCATTTTTGTATCCGTAACCGTTATATCCATCTGGATGTTCACCTTTGCTGCTCCATATAACTGCTGCGTCAGGATCAATAGAAAGACTCCAACCCATTAGATATGTATCATAGTCATCTGGTTCGATTTTTCTATCGTCAGGAAATACATGGCCCAAAAGTGTTGGCCAATCCTGAAGTTCTCCTCTTACTTGAATTCCAACAGCTGCTAAGTTATTCCAGATAAGAGGCATTGAAGCCATTCTCACCATGTTTCCAGTTGGGTAGAATAGATCAAATATCATTGGCTCTCCATTATACTCTCTAATACCATCCTCATCTGTATCTAAATACCCTGCTTCATCTAAGAGTTCCTTAGCTTTTTCAGGATCATATGGGAACGGTTCTACTTCAGGATTATGAGCCCACGATTCTGACCAGATTGGTGAAGCCTGAATAATTCCATGACCATCAAGGATATCATCTATTATGCTCTGTCTGTTAATTGCATAACAAACTGCTTGTCTGAACTTCACATCATTAAATGGAGCTTTATACTGATTTAGACTAAAGTGCTGGAATCCACCTCCTGTAACTTCATACATTTGAGCAAATTCAACTTCAGCTATCATATCATATTCAGCAATAGGAACAGAAACTGCATCAACTTCACCAGCCAAGAAGGCAGCAAGACCTGTATCTTGATCCATTATCTTACAAAAAATGGTATCTACAAAAGGACCTTTGCCTGTACCCTCTCCACTTGCACCCATACCATATTCATATCCCCACCAATCCTCATTTCTGGCAAGTTCTACATATTGGTCTGTTTCATAAGCTACCCATTTGTAAGGACCAGTTCCTATTGGTACAAAATCAGCAGAAGTTGTGAAGTCTCTCTGAGCTGCTCCAGTATTACCTTCATATATATGTTTTGGAATTACTGAAGCTCCACAGGACTCTATTGCAGGTGCAAAAACTTCCTCAAATGTGAACTTTATTGTAAGAGGATCAATCACTTCTATACCCTCTATTTTATCTGCTGTACCTTCCTTATATGCTGGTGCTCCAAGAATAGGTTCTACAACTTCACCATATCTAACACCTAAATAATCAGGATTTCCCATCACATGGAATGTAAAGGATACATCTTCAGCAGTAAAGTCTTCACCATCATGCCACTTAATACCCTCTCTTATATGGAATGTAATTTCCTTCTGATCTTCTGAGATTTCCCAGCTTTCAGCTAACCATGGAATCAATTCTAGATTTTCATTATAAGTGGTTAATCCTTCATTTATTAAACTCAATGACATTGATGTATAAGCATCTGTATAAAGAGTTGGATCAAATGGACCATCAGGAGAACTCCATTGTGCCATGATTAAACTTCCACCAGGTTTTGGTCCTACTACAACCTCTTCAGGAGTAGTTTCCTCTTCAGGAGTAGTTTCCTCAACTTCCTCAGCAGGTGGGGCTGGAGGGCAACCAATAAGTGTGAGCGACAGTGATGTAACAATTGTAAGAGCTACAACCGTCAAAATTATTTTTTTAAGAAAATTCATTAAAAACCTCCTTATCAATTTTATACACGAATAACATTAACTTTCTATAGAATCACCTCCTGTTTATTTTTTAAATGCTACTTCTAATTTAAGATATGCAACTTCTATTATTTATAAGATTACAATTAATAAAATCTATTAAAATAATAAAGATTAAAAGTCCATTTGTCAATAGAATAAAATATTTTGATAGATTTTAATTCAATACAATATTTAATAAATTTAATTTTATGAAATATTAAATAAAAAAATAGCTTTTGTCAATACCTCTTTAGTCAATTCAAGTTTTTAATCTTTAATATATTATACAACATTCTTTATTAAATAAATTTTTTAAATAATTTTTGGTTAGTCAAGTTTTTTCAGTCTTTCATAAACAACAGTGCCACCATTACCTGCTTCATAAACTGTTTTGAAATTTTCCTTATATTTTTCAATTATCGGGTACACATATTTCATAAAGCGCTCATTTGTTTTATCCTGTATTATAAAATTAGATTTATTCAAATACTTCTTTTGTTTTTGTTCATCATCACTATACGGAAATGCTATTGTTTCCCTCCCGGTTAAAATATAAACTAAGAAATTACTCCTGCTAAGTATTGAACTACCATCATAAGAATTTTCCTTTAACCAATACATTGCATCATAGAAATTCTCCCATTGTTTGCTATATATAAAAATTCCCTTATTTTTGTAATCAAGGCTTTTTTTTATCACAAAATATCCACTATATGTACTTCCAACTAAAAATATAATAAAAGTTAATATTAAAACTGTTGATGCAAATATTTTAATTATTTTTTTTGTTGAAATTTTTAGTATTATCTTTTTAAAAAACAAGACCCCGCTTGAAAAAAGAATGATTAAAATAGGAATTACGCAAATTGTAAGTCTTTCTGATTGCCATGGCCACATAAGAAGTCCTACAAAGTAGAAAATAAAATATAATATATAAATATATTTTCTCCTTTTTAAAAAATATATAATTCCTAAAATGACAAATATTATTACTACTAAAATTGCAATAAAATGTAAATCTTTAATTTTTAAAATTTCAAAAATATTTGAATTTTTAATTACAAAAATATTTCTTCTTAAAATATTTGAAATATTGCCTTTTAAAATATCTTTTAAGCCATTTGTCAGCTGCGAAAAAACTGCTTTAAAATAATAATCAAAATTTGATTTTGCTCTTTCAAAAAATTTTATAAAATCTATATCCCCTTTAGAATAATCACTAAGATTGACTTTAAAGAACTCACTTACATAGCTAACTTTATTTGAAATTACTACTCTTAAGTTCCACAAAATAACTGGTACTAACGTAAATACAAAATAAATTCCTGATCTAATTTTGTTCTCACTTAAAAAGATTTGTATAAAGATTGCAAGGATGATGAAAATACCAATTGGTCTAATTAAAAAAGTAAAGATTGAAAAAAATATCAATAATAAAAAATTTTTATCTCTTAAATACTCACCAATAATATCATTGATTTTATAGATGTTTTTTTTCTTCTTCTTATTGCTATCATTGTTTTTATTTTCACTACTTCCCCTATCATCAATGTTGGTATTATAATTATTATCTTTATTAATTTTCTTTTCTGTTAGACTAAAGAAATATAAAGTGATAAGAATAAAAAGATTATATACAGTCTCTGTCATTACCTTAGATGAGAAGCTTAAAAGTTCAGGATGAGTTATAAAAAAAATTGTTGCCAGCAATAAAGTTAATCTATCCAGATCCTTTTTTGCTACAAGGTAGAAAAATAAAACAGAGAGAATAAAACATGTAAAAACAATTATTTTGGAAACTATTAAGATGTTTACTTCAATAAATTTAGAACCTAAAATAAAATAAAAAAATGATAATATAAGTGGAAAACCTGGATATGCCTTGTAATCAGGAGAATTTTCTGGATAATTTATCAGTCTAAATCCAGATCCTAAAGAAATGGATTTTCCAAGTATCATATATCTTGCATTATCACCAAAACAAGACAACACTGGATTAAATGCTAAAATAGCTAAGAATAATGCTAAAAGAAGTATAAATATTAACTCAAGGTTTATTCTTTTAATTTATAGCTCACCTTTTTAAATAATCAAAATCTTTTTAAGTACTGATTAATATTATTTAAGTTTTTATAATTTTTTTAATCTTTTTTTATAATTTATAATATCAATAAAGTCCTGTGCATTTAAACTTGCACCACCGACTAATACTCCATCTATCTCAGGTTGAACCATAATCGGTACAATATTAAAAGGTTTTACGCTCCCACCGTATTGGATTCTTATTTTTTCGGAAATTATTGGAGAAAATAGTCTACTTATTCTTTGTCTTATGAATGAAATCATGAAATTAGCATCTTCAGGAGTTGCTGTTTTTCCTGTTCCAATTGCCCATATTGGCTCATACGCAATAACAATATTTTGAATATAATCTTTATTTAAACCCTTCAAACAATTGTTCAATTGTTCCCTAACATATTGCTTCTGTCTTCCTAGTTCTCTAATTTTAAGAGGTTCTCCAACACAAAGGATGGGGTTTATATTAACATCGAGTGCTTTTTTTAATTTTTTATTTATTAATTCATCAGTTTCATCAAAATATTGCCTTCTCTCAGAGTGACCAATTATGACATATTCAACATTAAGTGCTTTCAACATAACTGGTGATATCTCACCTGTAAATGGACCTTCTGACATATAATGCATATTCTGAGCCCCTAATTTTATCTTCATCTTATCAGCTTCTATAACAATCTTAATGCTTCTTATTGCTGTAAAAGGAGGAATAACAACGACCTCAGCATCTAGATTTTTATCTATGCCATAATTTATTTCCTGAACAAGTTTAACTCCCTTAAGATGAGTCTTAAACATCTTCCAATTTCCTGCTATTATTGGTCTTCTAATTTTTTCATTTACCATTTATTTCCCTATTCTTAAAATTAACATTTTATTTGTTATTTAATGCTTCTACTGCTGGTAGTTTTACACCTTCAAGAAATTTTAATGATGCACCACCACCAGTTGTAATGTAACTGATTTTATCTGCAACACTATACTTTTTTACTGCTGCTATTGTATCTCCTCCACCCACTATAGTTTTTGCTTTACTTTCTATAACTGCGTAGGCAATTTCCTTTGTTCCTTTTTCAAACGATTCCCACTCAAATACTCCCATCGGACCATTCCACAAAATGGTTTTTGCTTTCAATATCTCTTCTTTATATTTATCGATTGTCCCTGGACCGATATCTAGTCCTAACCAATCCTTAGGAATCTCTTCTATATTTACTGTTTTAAAAATAGAATCATGTTTGAATTCTTTAGCCACAACAACATCCTCTGGCAACATGAATTTCTTTCCCTTATCTTTAAATTCATCTAAAACTTGCTTACAGTATTCAAGCATCTCCTCTTCCAGTAAGGAATTCCCTATTTCAAAACCTATAGATTTTAAGAATGTATAACACATTCCACCGCCTGCAATCACAGTGTCAACAACATTTAAAAGATTCCTAACAACTCCAATTTTGTCTGAGATTTTACTGCCTCCTAAAATTGCAACAAAGGGATGTTTCGGTTTTTTAAGTAGAGAAGAAAGTGTTCTTAGTTCTTTTTCCAATAAAAGACCCATCACAGATGGTATATATTTACAAATACCTACCATAGATGTGTGTTTTCTGTGTGAAGTGCCAAAAGCATCATTAACATATATATCTGCAAGTTCTGCAAGTTCCCTTGAGAAATTATCATCATTACTTTTTTCACGCGGGTCAAATCTTAGATTCTCTAAAAGTAAAATATCACCGCTTTTTAAATCTTTTACCTCATTTTTAACCTTATCAGAAATAACATAATTCATCCTCTTTATTTCTTTATCAAGATGTTTACCTAAAGCTATTGCCACCGGATCCATTTTTAGTTTTTCTACAAATTTACCTTTAGGTCTTCCAAGATGTGATGCAAGAATAATTTTCGCATTATTTTTTATTAGATAATCAATTGTTGGTAATGATGCTATTATTCTAGTCTCATCAGTAATATTGCTATTATCATCTAAAGGAACATTAAGATCTGCCCTAACAAAAACTCTCTTATTTTTAACATCAATATCCCTTATGGATTTCTTATTCATACAACAATCCTTAAAATTTGTATTAAATTTATGCATCATATAAGAAATTAGGAGCTTTAAAAGCTCCCAATTTTTAAATATAATTTGGAATTAGTAACCTTTTTTTGCAATGTATTTGATAAGGTCATTTACTCTCTTTGAGTAAGCCATTTCATTATCATACCAACCAAGAACTTTCACCATATTACCAATTACCATAGTTGCTAATGAATCATAGACTGAAGAATACAGATTCCCTATTATATCGCATGAAACCAAGGGTTCATCACTATATTGCAAGATACCCTGAAGAGGTGGTTCTTCAGATGCTTTCTTCATGGCTTGATTTACTTCTTCAATTGTTACATCCCTTTCCAAAAAAGCAACAAAATCTACTATTGAACCATCATGAACTGGAACTCTCATAGCCATTCCATCCATTTTACCTTTAAGTTCTGGTATAACTAAAGTTGTTGCAATAGCTGCCCCTGTCGTTGTTGGAATTATATTCATTGCTGCTGATCTTGCTCTTCGTTTATCCTTATGTGGAGCATCTACCAAATTTTGGTCACTAGTGTATGCATGAATTGTTGTCATGAAACCTTTCTGAATCCCAAAATTCTCATGTAGAACTTTTGCTAATGGAGCAATACAATTTGTAGTGCAAGATGCACCAGATATAATATTATGATTTTCTGGGTTATACTTCTCATGATTAACCCCCATTACTAAAGTAATATCAGGATTTGTTGCTGGTGCACTTATAATTACCTTTTTAGCACCTGCATCCAGATGTTTTTTTGCATCCTCTCTTTTTATAAAAAGTCCTGTTGATTCTACTACAATATCTACATCTAACTCATCCCATGGTAACTGAGCAGGATCTTTGACACAAAGAGCTTTTACCTTTCTATCACAAATCGAAATTATATCATCATTAACTTCTACATTAGCTATTCTTCCATAGGTTGAATCATACTCTAACAGGAACGCTAAAACTTCAGGTGTTGTGATATCATTAACAGCCACAAAGTCGATTTCCTTATCATCTATTCCAGCTTTAAAAACACATCTTCCAATTCTTCCAAATCCATTTATACCAACCCTTATTGCCATTTTATTTTCTCCTTTCTTTAAAAAATGTTTATAAAAAAATTTAAAAATTAATATTAAGGAAAATCTTATCATTTTACCAGATTCTTTAATATATTTAATGAGATTCTTCCCCTTTCCCTTCGCTACGCTCAAGGGTCAGGGTCAGAATGACAAATAAATAATAGATATCTTCTATAGGCTTTCTATTATTTCTATAGGTTTTCTATTATTTCTATAGGTTTTCTACTATTTTTATAGGCTTTCTACTATTTTTTGTATCCTTCTTAATCTATTATTAACTGCAGATTTTGAAATTATTTTCGAACTCAGTTTCCCCAACTCTGATAAAGATGCTTGAGGATACTCAAGTCTAATATAAGAAATTTCCCTAAGAGCTTCTGGAAGCAAATCAAGACCTATAGAATTATCTATTTTTATAATATTATCAATCTGTTTATAAGATGCTTTTATAGTTTTATTAAGATTTGCTGCTTCAAAATTAACAATTCTTCTTATATAACTTTTCGCTTCTTTTAATACTTTAATGCTTTCCAAATTTAAAACTGTTCCATGAGCTACAATTAATTTAAGAAAATTAAAAATATCCTCACTCTTTTTTAGATAAACAACAAAAAATCCTCTTCTTTTGTATATCTTAGGATTAATATGAAATCCGTTAAGAATTTTTAATATATATTTTGCATCATCTTGGCTGTTAGTTAAGATCTCTAAATGATATCCACTTTCTGGTTTTGATATATAACCTCTACTATAAAAACAGCTTCTTAAAAAAGAAATCTGACAACATTTTTTGCTAATTAAATCTGAAGATATTTTATCTCTTACCTCAAATTTATCATCTAAATATTTTAACATCTTTAGCAACTTAGCTGTTTTTTTCTGAAAAGGTATCTCTATAAAATATCTCTTTCTTTTGTTCTTATAACTTTTAAATTTTGTATAAGTATTTATTTCTTCTTTAAATAGCTTTTTAATTAAAGTGATTATTTTCCGAGCAACTGAAGCATTTTCTGTTCTTATCTTCACACCAAAATTCTGTTTTTCTTTTTTTATAAGCCCGGACATTCTTATCACAACATATAGTTCTGCTTTTTGACAGCAAATCTTTTTTGGTATTTCCCGAGCTAATTCATCCTTTACGCAGGATGAGAAACTTTTAATTTTCCCCATTATTGTAAATCCCTATGATTAATTATAACCTCATAACCTTGCTCTTTCAAAAAATTAAAAATTTCTTTAGCAATCACTGCAGATCTGTGTCTTCCCCCTGTACAACCAATTGCAATTTTTAAATAATTTTTTCCCTCTAAAATATATTTGGGTATGGTATAAGATAGTAATTTTTTAAAAATATTTAGAAACTTAGTGGTCCCTTTTTTACTTATCACAAAATCATAAACTTCCTTATCTAACCCACTTTTTAACCTTAAAGATTCAACATAATTCGGATTAGGTAAAAAACGAACATCCATCACTAAATCGGCATCTTGCGGAATACCTAAACTATACCCAAAAGATACTACCTGTATTTGTATTCTTTTGCTTTCAAGACCTAAAATTATTGTGTTATTTATCCTATTTTTAAGCTCCATTGGAGTGAGATGAGATGTATCAATTACAATATCCGCTGTTTCTCTTAAAAATTTTATTCTTCCTTTTTCAATACGAATTCCTTCTAAAAAATCTGCTTTTTTTGCTAACGGGTGTGTTCTTCTCGTCTCTTTAAATCTCTTAACTAATGTTTCTTCATCTGCTGATAAAAAAAGAATTTGATAATCTATATTTTTTTTATTTAAGTCTTTTAATACATTAGGTAGTTGATCAAAAAAATCCCTACTACGAACATCTATAACAAGTGCTAATTTATCAATTTTACTTCCTGGAAGTGAACATATATTTATCAAATCTAAAATTAAGGATGATGGCAGATTATCTATACAAAAATAGCCTGCATCTTCAAAGCATCTCATAGCTAAGGTTCTACCTGCGCCAGAGAGTCCTGTTATTATTATTGTTTTTAAACCTTCACTTTTTTCCATAATTATTTCCTACAATATTATTTTTGTTTATCTTTTAATAATTTATATAAAACAGAATTTATAATACTTATTGCCAGTGCTCCAAGAAAATATCCCCAGAAGCCAAATACAGAAAATCCCTCAACGAAGTGATCCACGATCCAGAGCATTGCAGCATTTATTATTAAAGAAAAAAGACCTAATGTTAAAATATTTATAGGAAGTGTTAAAACCTTAACTATAGGTCTGATTATTAAATTTACTAATGCCAAAACAATTGCTGTGAAAAGGGCTGATAATAGTTTAGCATTACCTTCACCCTCAAGATGAATCATATTATCAGGAAATATATAAGTAATTATAATAATCGCGAGAGTTAAAGTTATTATCCTGATTAATATATTCTTCATAAGTAATCCTCCTCCCAATAACAAGTTCACTTTTTTCAAAGAATAAGTATATCATATTAATTAAAATTAAATGATAGTTAAAAATAGGATTAAAAGCGGTGAAAATGTCTGTATATTCTTTGGACGACTTTAGAAGGTATTCCTTTAATATCATATAGTTCTTGAAGTGTCGCTTTTGCAACATATTCTGCTGAACTAAAATGTTTAATCAATTTTGCTTTTCTTTTTGGACCAACTCCATAAATTTTATCAAGAATTGATGTTATCATATCTTTGTTTCTAAGATTTCTGTGATAAGAAATTGCAAAGCGATGAGTTTCATCTCTAATATTTTTTAAAAGCAAAAGCGCTGATGAATTCTCTTGAAGTATAAGAGGATATTTCTTGTTTAATAAATGTATTTTATCAGGTTTTTTAGATAGTCCAATAACAAAGATATTTTCTAAACCTAATTCTTTTAAAACTCTTTTTGTAATTTGCAGTTGACCCTTTCCACCATCTATTATCACAAGATCAGGGATAAAATCAAATGCATTAAATTCTTTATATTCCTTTTTATAAACTTTATTATCTTTTTTATATTTATAGGTTTTTTCATCTATCTTATATGGATATACTAACTTTTTAAATCTTCTCTCAATTACTTCACTTATCATATGAAGATCGTCTTTAACAGATATATTTTTTATTTTAAATCTCCTATATTGTGATTTCTTTGGAATACCATTTAAAAATACAACCATTGAGCCAACAGAATGAGAACCTGCTAATGTTGATATATCATAACATTCAATCCTATAAGGAATTGAACTAAGATTTAATCTATTTTTTAATGAAACAAGTGCATCTTTCTCCCTCATTTTTTTTAGCTTTTCCTTGTTCAGAAATTGCTTAATTTCAATTTCAGCATTTTTTTCTGCTAACTCTACTAATCTTCTTTTCTCCCCTCTTCTCGGAATCTTTATGTCAATATATGTTTCCTTTTTCATGCTCAACCAATTTTTTATGATCTCCATTTCATAAATATTTGTTGATAAAATAATCTCCTTAGGATATCTAAAAGCTGAATTATAATACTGTTTGATAAAGAAAGTAAGAAGCTCGCTTTTATCAAACTCTGATGTCTTTTCTAAAATAAAGCAATCTTTACCTAATAAAAATCCCCCTCTTATTGTAAAAAGTTCAACACATGCTATGTCTTCGTTTAATACAACAGCTAATACATCAATATCCAGTCTTTTTATTGTTGCAACTTTTTGTTTCTGAGTAAGCTCATTTATTGCAATAAATTGATCTCTATATCTTGCAGCATCCTCAAATCTTTTTTCACTTGATGCTAACTTCATAGATTTCTCTAAACCTTGCTTGATTTCTTTTCTTCTTCCATTAAGAAATTGAATGATTATACTTATTATTTCTTTATATTCTGTTTTTTTTACTTTCCCAATACACGGAGCTAAGCATCTATTTATATAATAATTCAGACATGGTGAACTAGTCTTTTTTCCTGGCTTTGATCCTTTACAACCTCTAATTTTAAATTTTTTATGAATCATATCTAAGATTTTTCTGACATTTTGAGGTCTTGTATAGGGACCAAAATAGATATAGTTTGGATTGGATGTTTTTCGTGTAAAAAATACCCGAGGATAATCTTCTGAAATAGAGATAGCAATATAGGGATATCTCTTATCATCTTTTAAATTCACATTATATTTTGGTCTGTGTTCCTTTATCAGTGTACTTTCAAGTATTAGTGCTTCAACTTCATTATCAGTAACGATAAAATCTAATTTGTCTGTATGAGATAGCATATCAGTTATCTTTGTAGGTAGTTTTTGATACTTTTGAAAATAGCTTTTAATCCGTTTCTTTAAGGACTTAGCTTTACCAATATATAAGACTTCCTCTAAAGAATCATAGAATATATAAACACCTGGTTTATCAGGTAAATAATTTAGACTTTCTTTTATCTTTGTTGGAGCTTTTCTAAACATTTAATAAATCCTTTAAATACATACCTGTATAAGATTTTGGATTTTTTGCAACTTCTTCTGGTGTACCTTCAGCTACTATCCATCCCCCTTCATCACCACCTTCTGGTCCAAGATCAATTATATAATCAGCTGTTTTTATTACATCTAAATTATGCTCAATAACAATTACTGTATTTCCCTTATCAACTAATCTGTTTAATACTTTGAGTAGTTTCTTTATATCATCAAAATGAAGTCCTGTTGTTGGTTCATCCAATATATAAATAGTTCTACCTGTAGCAATTTTTGATAGTTCCTTAGAAATTTTTACTCTTTGAGCTTCCCCTCCTGAGAGCGTAGTAGCAGATTGACCCAATTTTATATATCCCAGTCCAACATCATCAACTAATTGTAATTTTCTTTTTATTCTTGGAATGTTTTTAAAAAACTCTAATGCTTTTCTAACACTCATATCAAGAACCTCTGAGATGTTTTTTCCTTTAAAAGTTACATCTAAAGTTTCATTATTGTACCTTTTTCCCTTACATACATCACAGGTTACATATATATCAGGCAGAAAATGCATCTCTATTTTAATATTCCCATCACCCCTGCATGCCTCACATCTTCCACCCTTTACATTAAAACTGAATCTACCTTTTTTATAACCTCTAATTTTTGCTTCTTGAGTCTCCGCAAAGACCTCTCTGATAGGAGTAAATACTCCTGTATATGTTGAAGGATTTGATCTTGGAGTTCTTCCAATTGGTGATTGGTCAATCTCAATTACTTTATCAATATTTTCTATACCTTTAATGTCTTTGTGCTTACCAGGTTTAAACTTTGACCTGCTATGTAATCTATTCATTAGTGCCCTATATAAAATTTCATCAACTAATGTGCTTTTTCCTGAACCCGAAACTCCGGTTATACAAATAAATTTACCAAGTTTAAAAGAAACATTTATTTCTTTTAAATTATGTTCTTTTGCACCTAATATAACCAGATCTCCCTTATAATCAATTCTTCTCTTATTTGGAACATTGATCTTTTTCTTACCACTTAAATACTGTCCAGTTATAGAGGTAGGTTCATTTTTAATATCTTCTATAGTTCCAAGTACAACAACATCCCCGCCACGCTCTCCAGCTCCAGGACCTAAATCAACTATAAAATCTGCTTGGTTAATAGTTTCTCTATCATGTTCTATCACAATTAAAGTATTTCCTAAGTCTCTTAATCTTTTTAATGTTTCAAGAAGTCTCTTATTATCCCTGTTGTGAAGACCTATACTTGGTTCATCAAGAATATATAAAACCCCAATCAAACTTGTTCCAATTTGGGTAGCTAACCTTATTCTCTGAGCTTCCCCACTGGAAAGAGTTCTTGTTTCTCTATCAAGCGTTAGGTAGTTCAAACCCACATTTTCCACAAAGGCTAATCTTTCTTTTATTTCTTTTAATATTCTTCTTGCTATTATCTTTTCTTTATTTGTTAATTTAAGATTCTCAATAAAAGATTTGCATTTGGAAACACACATTTGGGTTAGTTCATAAACATTTTTTCCACCAACTGTTACTGCTAAGCTTTCAGGTCTAAGTCTTGCACCATTACATTTAGGACATGGGCTTATGCTCATATATTCTTCAATTTTTTCCCTACTATATTCAGACTTTGTCTCTCTGTATCTTCTTTCTAAATTATTAATTACGCCTTCTACAGAAGTAGGCCATCTTACTACTGTTCCATTATATCTTTCATACTCAACAAGCACTCTTTCTACTGGTACACCGTACAAAATTATATTTTGTATATTCTTATCTAAATTATTAAATGGTGTTGAAAGATCAAAATTATATTTTTTAGAAAGAGCCTTTATATACATTGGAAAAAATGCTGATGAACTATCTCTCCATAATTTAATAGCTCCCTGTGATAAACTTAGACTTTTATTAGGTACTACTAAATCTGGATCTATTTCTTGTTTAAAACCCAACCCATCACAATAAGTACAAGCACCAATAGGACTATTAAAAGAAAACATCCTTGGTGAAAGTTCCTCAAAGCTTATACCACAATCAAGACAAGCAAATTTTTGAGAAAATATCAAATTTTCTCCATCAATTATCTGAATATAGACTATCCCATCTGATTCCCTTAATGCTGTTTCAATCGAATCAGCAACTCTTTTTCTTATATTGGATTTAGACACCAATCTATCTATTACTACTTCAATATCGTGTTTCTTGTACTTCTCCAGTTTTATTTCTTCCTCTAAACTCTTTATTTCTCCATCCACTCTAACTCTAACATAACCTTTTCTCCTTATTTGTTCAAAAAGATTTTTATATTCCCCTTTTCGACCCCTGATTACTGGTGATAGAATCATATATTTTGTACCTTTAGAAATTTTTAAAACCTTATCTATTATCTGTTGTGGTGATTGTTGTGATATTGCTTTCCCACATATATGACAATGAGATTTTCCAATACAAGCATAAAGTAATCTAATATAATCATATATTTCAGTTATTGTTCCCACAGTTGAACGAGGATTTTTAGTAGCACCTTTCTGGTCAATTGAAATAGCAGGAGAAAGACCTTCAATATAATCAACATCAGGTTTTTCCATCTGTTCAAGGAATTGTCTTGCATAAGCAGAAAGAGATTCAACATATCTTCTCTGACCTTCAGCATAAATGGTGTCAAATGCAAGACTCGACTTACCAGAACCACTGATACCAGTTATTACAATCATCTTATCTCTTGGAAGATCTAAATTTATATTTTTTAAATTGTGCTCTCTTGCACCTCTAATAATTAGCTTTTTCTTTTCCATTTTTTTAAAAATTAATTTTCATTAGTAGATTTGTGGCATGGTTTCGAAGACATTTAGTCAAGAAACTATGCCCAAATCTTTCAAAGGTTATTTAATTCATTTTTTTAATGAGATTGCGCAGCCTGTTCCGAGCATTAGCGAGGAAGCCCATCCCTCGCAAGGACAAGTTAATATTTTGTTTGTTTTTTTAATTCTTTTATCTGGTCTCTTAAAATAGCTGCATATTCAAAGTTTAACTCCTCAGCAGCAAGTCTCATCTCTTCTTCAAGTCCCAATATTATTTTTGGTATTTCATCAGGTAATATTTTTCCTGGTTTCATTATTTTATCTTTTATCTTTATTTTTTCAGCTACTTTAGTTGCCATCAAAATATCAGATATCTTCTTGTGAATTGTTTGAGGTTCTATATTATTCTCTTCATTAAATACTAATTGAATATCTCTTCTTCTGTTAGTTTCATCTATTGCTCTCTTCATTGACCTTGTTATATTATCAGCATACATTATAACTTTACCTCTGATATTTCTTGATGCTCTACCAATAGTTTGGATAAGTGATGTTTCTGATCTTAAAAATCCCTCTTTATCAGCGTCCAATATAGCAACAAGAGAAACCTCCGGAAGATCCAAGCCTTCTCTAAGAAGATTTATTCCAACTAATACATCGAAGTCTCCTTTTCTCAACTCTCTTATAATTTTTACCCTCTCTAAAGTACCTATTTCTGAATGAAGATATCTTGATTTAATACTCATATCAAGAAAATAATCAGTCAAATTTTCAGCCATTCTTTTTGTTAAAGTTGTAATTAAAACCCTCTCATTTTGTGTGGTTCTTTTCTTAATTTCCGTCATCAAATTATCAATTTGACCTGTTGTTTTTCTAACTTCAACTTCCGGGTCAACAAGTCCTGTAGGTCTAATTATCTGCTCAACAACCTGACTACTATTTTCAATTTCAAAATCCCTAGGGGTTGCTGAAACAAATATTACCTGGTTTATTGCATTTAAAAATTCTTTCATCCTTAAAGGACGATTATCAAGAGCTGATGGTAGTCTAAATCCATATTCAATAAGTGTTTCTTTCCGAGACCTATCCCCATGATACATCCCATTTATCTGAGGAACTGCTATATGGGACTCATCAATAAATGTTATAAAATCATCCGGAAAATAATTTAGTAGTGTAGATGGAGTAGCTCCTGGTTCTCTTCCTGAAAAATATCTTGAGTAATTCTCAATTCCTTTACAGTATCCGATTTCTTTTAACATCTCCAAATCATATTTTGTTCTCATCCTTAATCTCTGAACTTCAAGCAATTTATCCTGAGATTTTAATTCCTTTAATCTATCATCTAAATCCTTCTCAATTTCGAATAAAATCTCTTCCATTCTTTTTGGTTCAATAACAAAATGAGTTGCTGGTGAAATCATAATAATTGCTATTTTTTCAATTATTTCGCCAGTTAAATAATTAAATTTACATATTTCCTTTATATCATCACCAAATAATTCAATTCTAATAGCATAATCATTATAGGGTGGGAATATATCTACTATATCTCCTTTTACTCTGAATGTCCCAGGACTAAAGTCAATATCGTTTCTTTGATACTTTATTTTGACAAGTTTTAATAATATTTCATCCCTTTCATATTTTTCACCCTTAGATAAAATAAGAGTTTTCTCCTTATATAGAGATGGTGAACCTAAGTTAAATATACATGAAACACTTGCTACAATAATTACATCTCTTCTTGTAAGTAATGCATTTGTTGATGAAAGTCTAAGTCTTTCCAATTGCTCATTTATAGATGCGTCTTTCTCAATGTAGGTATCTGTAGTTGGCACATAAGCCTCAGGTTGATAATAATCATAGTAACTAACAAAATAATGAACTGAATTTTTGGGGAAAAATTCTTTAAATTCATTACAGAGTTGAGCAGCCAATGTTTTATTAGGAGACATTACCAAGACAGGTCTATTTACACTGTTTATTATCTGAGCCATTGTATAAGTCTTTCCAGACCCGGTAACTCCAAGTAAGGTTTGAAATCTATCACCTTTATATAAGCCTTCAACAAGCTTATTTATTGCTGTAGGTTGATCTCCTTGAGGCTTGTAATTTGATATTAATTCAAAGTCTGGCATTTTAAAAATCTACAAAATATTCCTATTTTTCTTCTTAAATCATTTATACCCTTATCATTGTTTATAATATGATGTACTTTATCCTTTGGAATAATTAAATTTTGCCCTTCTACTCTTAATTTAGCTTCTTCTCTTGACAAATTCATTTTAGATATTACTCTTTCTATTCTTAAATCCATTGGACAGGTTACATATAAGATTTCATCACATCTATTATATAAATTAGTTCTAAAAAGAAGTGGGGCTTCTATTACAACAATTCTTTCACCTTCTTTTTGAGTTCTTTTAATCTTCTTGCTTGTTGGTTTTGAAGTTTCTTCCAACTTTTCTTTTTTATAAAGAATTTTTTCAATTTCTTTCACTATTTGAGGAAGCATTATCTCATTTAATTTCTCCAATTTATTCCTATTTGAAAAAACAATATTTGCTAACTTTTTTCTGTTTAATCTTCCATTTCTGTAAAGTATTTTCTTACCAAAGAATTTAACTAATTCTGATTTAGTAGCAGATTTTGAGGAGACAGTCTTTGCAATATCATCAGAATATATAACATCTGCTCCTAAATCTTCTAACATTTTAGCAACTGTAGTTTTTCCTGTTCCAATTTCCCCAACCAAACACATAAGTTTCATATTCATCCTTAAAATTACATATTTTTATATTTCATTTTAAATTTTAAACCTCTTTGAATTTAAGAGCAAATTAAATATGCTCTGGAATAATACCAGAGCATACAATTTATAAATTCAGCTAATTTAATTTTATTATATTTATGTCAAGATATTAGATTTTGTTATTTATCTATTAAAATTTATAATTATTTATCTTTTATTTCTCCTGATTTCTCTTCTTTAGCTTTTTTCTCTTCTTTTACTGATTTCTCTTCTTTTGTATATTCTACTTCTTCTTCATCTCTTATTTTTTCTTTATGATGTTTAGCTTTTTCTTTAATCTTTTCTTTCTCTTCAGTTAGTTTAATTTCTTCTTCAACTTTTATTGCCTTCTCAATAGGTCTGGCTATTGGTTTGGGTTCCTCACCCTCTTTTTTCTCTCTTGGAGCCTGCCTTATACTCAAACCAATTCTTCTTTTATCAAAATCTATATCAATAATTTTTACTTTTACTTTATCATCAATATTTACAACTTCTTCTGGCTTTTCTACACTATAAACAGCAATTTCTGAGATATGAACCAATCCCTCAATTCCTTTCTCAATCTGCACAAATGCTCCAAATGGTACTATTTTTATAACCTTTCCATCAACCACATCACCGATAGCATATTTTTTTGTTAATTCCATCCAGGGATCAATCTGTGTTTGTTTAAGTCCCAAAGCTACTCTCTTTTTCTCCTTATCTACTTCCAAAATAACCACTTCAACTTCGTCTCCAATCTTTACTATCTCAGAAGGATGGTTTACGTGTCCCCATGAAAGTTCTGAAATATGTATTAAACCATCAACTCCACCTAAATCAACAAATGCTCCAAAATCTAAAATATTAGAAATTACTCCTTTTTTAACTTGACCTACCTTCACACTTTTAATAAATGTATCTCTTACTTTCTTTTTTTCAATTTCAAGATAGGCTTTTCTAGAGATGATAACATTATTTTTTTGTCTATCAATATTAATTATTTTGCATGTAACTTCTTTATCTAAATATGCATTAAAATCTGTTACCTTTTTTAAATCAATCAAAGAACCTGGAAGGAAGGCTCTCATACCAATATCCACAATTAATCCACCTCTTACTAAATCTATAACCACTCCTTTAATTAACTTGTCTTCTCTATAAGCTTCTTCTATCTTCTCCAGAGCTCTTTGAGTTTCTGCTCTTTTTTTTGAAAGGATTAATCTTCCATCTTGATCTTCCTTTTGAAGAACTAATACTTCAATCTCATCATTTACACTTATAATTTCATGAGGTTCCAAATCATATCTTACTGATAACTCCCTTGGCGGGATAACTCCTTCAGATTTATATCCAACATCAACCAAAACTTCATCTTTATTAACTTTCACAACTGTCCCTTTTACAATATCTCCCTCTTCAAAAGATACTATTGTTATTTCATAGTTGGGTACAATTTCACCTTTCTCATTAACAGTCAAATACTGTTTTTCTTCCTCAGATAAGTTATTTAATATTTTATTTTTCTCCACTAATAATTCCTCCTAAAAAATTTTTCTATAATATACTACTAACTATAAAAAAAATGCAAGTATTATTGCAATTTTTTATATAAAAAATATTATATTTTGCGGGTAATTATATAATAAAAATCTACATATACCAGTTAGTTCCAATTTTTATATCTACTTTTAGCCTTACTTTAAGCGGGTAAACATTTTCCATTCTCTCTCTTATAACATTTATAATTTCTTCCTTTTCATCAGTTGGTACTTCTAATAGAAGTTCGTCATGAACCTGCAATACGATTTTTGATTTATAATTTTTATTTAATATTTCTTTATATATATCTATCATAGCTATCTTTATAATATCTGCAGCACTACCCTGAATTGGTGTATTAATGGCAAACCTTTCTCCAAGCTGCTTAATTTTGGGATTTCTTGATTTCAATTCTGGAATGTATCTTCGCCTACCTAAAATTGTTGTAACATATCCTTTATTTAATGCTTCCTCAATAATATCATCTATATATTCTTTAACTTGTGGATATTGATCAAAATATTGCTCTATATAATTTTCTGCTTCATCCTCCAAGATGTTAAGTCTTTCAGCTAAACCAAATTTTGTCATACCATAAATTATTCCAAAATTTATTGCTTTTGCTGACCTTCTTAGTGCAGGAGTAACCTCATCCATTTTTACGTTAAAAAGTTGAGAAGCAGTAAGCCTGTGAAAATCAACATCTCTTTCAAAAGCATTAATTAGATTTTCATCTTCAGATAGATGAGCAAGAATTCGAAGTTCAACCTGTGAATAGTCAGCTTCCAATAAAATATGATTCTCATCAACTATAAATGCTTTTCTTGTCTCCCTACCCAGGTCAGTTCTTATAGGAATATTTTGAAGATTGGGATCGCTGCTTGATAATCTACCAGTAACAGTACCAGTCTGATGAAATGTTGTATGAATTCTTCCATCAAGACCACTAACCAATGAAGGTAAGGCATCTATATATGTTGATTTCAATTTTGATAATTCCCTGTAATCTATTATTTCTCTTATTATTGGGTGTTTATCCTCCAATTTTTTTAAAATTGAAAAACCTGTTGCATAACCAGTTTTTGTTTTTTTAAATGGTGTGAGCTTTAGTTTTTCAAAGAGAATTTTCCCCAATTGTTGAGGAGAATTTATATTAAAATTTTGACCAGCAAGCTTATAAATTTTTCCAGTAACTTTTGATATTTTTTCCTGGTAACCAATTGTTAACTTATTTAGATAACTAACATCAACTTTAACACCCCATAATTCCAACATTGCCAAAACCTCTATCAAAGGAATTTCAACTTCATAGAAAAGTTTCTCAATATCTTGAGAAATAAGTATAGTTTCTAATATTTTTTTTAAATCAATTAATACACTTGTTCTTCTTCCCTCTACCTCCGACATTTTTTGAATCCAATCTTTATCCTGAATTAATCCTAACTGACCAAAAGTCTCTACTCTTTTAAAATCAGATGCACTATAACCCAAATATTTTTGAATAATTTCTGAAAGTTTATGCTCTCTAAAATGAGGATTTAATAGATAAGATGCAATATAACTATCAAAAATGAGTCCCTGTAACCTGATATCTTTTTTAAATAGTATCTTTAATTGGTACTTGGCATTATGCATTATTTTTTTAATATTTTTATTTATTAAAATCGGTTTTAATAAATAAAAAAATCTATCCTCTTTTTGCTTGCTATCAAAATGAATATAAAAGGATATATCTGGTTTAATAGAGATAGATATTCCAGTACAGTCGTTATTAGTACCTAAAAATTGAATTGAAATTTCTTCTAAATTTTTTATCTTCTCAATTAAATTTATAAGCTCGCCTTCCTCATCTATAAGTTTAGTTCTACTTTGAAACTTATTTTCATCCTTTAATGATTTTTTCATTAAATTCATTTTTTTAATTTTCTCCCATAATGTTCTAAACTCAAGATACTCAAAAAGCTCATAAACTTTTTTTTCATCAAATTTTTTTAATTTACATTTTTCAATATCTATTCTAATAGGGCTATTACAATCTATTGTTGCTAAATTCTTACTTAAAATAGCCGTTTCAGAATATTGTTTGAGTTTTTCTTTAATTTTCTCAGTGGGTATTTCATCTACTCTATCTAATATCTGCTCTAAAAAACCAAATTCATTTATAAGCTTGGTTGCACTCTTTTTTCCAATACCAGAGATGCCTGGAATGTTATCTATTTTGTCACCAATCAAACCAAAATAATCTGCGATGTAGTTTGGACCTATACCATATTTATCAATTACTTCTTCAGGACCATAAATATTAACATCTGAAATTCCTTTTACAGTAAATATTATTTTTACATTCTCAGATGCTAATTGAAGTGCATCTTTATCTCCAGTTACTATTAAAACCTCGATTCCCTTATCCTTAGCTTGTGTAGCTAAAGTACCCAATAAATCATCTGCTTCATAACCCTCTACTTGATATTTAGGAATATTAAAAACATCTAATACTCTATATATTAAATCAAACTGATTGGCTAAATCTTCTGGCATTTTTTCCCTATCAGATTTATAGTCTTTAAATATCTTATGTCTGAATGTTGGTTTTTTACTATCAAAAGCAACTGCCAACATAGTAGGTTTATTATCATTTATTATTTTAAGTAACATATTTGTAAAACCATAAACTGAATTAGTTATAATACCAGATATTGTAATAATACTATCAGGAAGGGCAAAAAAGGCTCTATATGCTAAACTATTTCCATCTATAATTATAAATTTATCTTTCTTTTTCATAAATGTAAAAATAATTGCTTGATAATTGTTTATCTACTGTATAAAATTTAATTAATATAAAAAATTAATAATGCCGAAGTGGCGGAATTGGTAGACGCGCTGGATTCAAAATCCAGTGAGTTTTAATACTCATGTGGGTTCGATTCCCACCTTCGGCACCAAGGTCAAACTTTTTTAGTGATACGAAGCACCACACACCAATATTAACTTTGGTTCCATTTTAGCTTTCCATTTTAACAGTTCCCTTTTCACCCAAAAAGTTATTAATTTCATCTAAAAATTCTTCTGATTGAGTTACACTTAGAGAACTACCTAATTTAAAGGTTTTTAAAGATTTATCAGATTTTAATTTAATGATAACATTAGATGGACCTGGGTTATTTAATAGAATCCTTCTAAGCCTGTGTAAAAAATGATCATTTATACTATTTAAAACCAACTCTATAACCAAATTTGGTTTAACCTTTTTAGATGCAGATTTCTTATGTTTTAACTCTATTTCTTCAATTTCACTTGCTATCAACTTCGCTTGGTCCTCTTTTATATCAATTCTACCCTTAATTCCTATTATCATATCTTCTTTAAGAAATTGATGAAATTTTTTAAGTACAGAGGGAAAAATTATAACTTCTATAGAGTTGCTAATATCTTCTAAGGTTAGAAAAAGCATTATTTCTCCTTTTTTAGTTGTAATTCTCTTAATCTTAGAAACAACTCCTGCAATTTTTATTAAGCTTTTATCTGTAAACTTTTTAATTTCACTAATCTGACAATCACTGTATTTATCCAATTGATGCTCATAACCAATTAATGGATGGTCTGAAACATATAATCCCAACATCTCTTTCTCGTATGCTAAAAACTTCTTCTGAGAAAATTCTGTTCTTTTCTCAGGTAAAGCTGTAATTAGTGCATCCTTAAGAGTTGTGTCAGCATCAAAAAGAGAAAATTGACCTATTTCTTTATTACTTCTTATAGTAAGGACATGAGAGACAATTCTTTTATAATTTTTCATAAGTGCTTGTCTTGTTAGTCCCAACGAGTCAAAAGCTCCTGCCTTTATCAGGCTTTCTAATGTCTTTTTATTTAAGACAACAGGATCCACCATACTACAAAAATCTACAAATGATTTAAACTTTCCTTTATCTTTCCTATTAGATACTATATTTTGAATAACATTATCTCCCACATTTTTTACTGCAGATAATCCAAACCTTATTTTATTTCCCACCACTGTGAAGTTAGAAAAGCTTTCATTAACATCAGGGGGTAATATTTTAATTCTAAGTCTTCTACATTCATTTACATACTGAGCTACTTTTTCCTGATCTTCCATTCTAACAGTAAGTAATGCAGCCATAAATTCAACAGGGAAATTTGCTTTTAGATACGCAGTTTGATAGGAGATTAAAGCATAAGCAGCAGAGTGTGATTTATTAAACCCATACTCCGCAAATAGTAGTAACAAATCAAAAATTTTCTGAGCTGCTCCCCTGCTTATCCCATTTTTCAAAGCTCCGTCAAGGAATTTATCTCTCTGTTTGGATAATACTCTTCTCTTCTTTTTACTTATAGCACCTCTTAAAATATCAGCTTCTGCCATGGTAAAATTTGCCATTTTTGATGCAATTTCCATAACCTGTTCCTGATAAACAATAATTCCGTAAGTTGTATCCAGGATAGATTCTAATGATGGGTGTGGGTATCTTATTTTTGTTTTTCCCTTTTTTGCTTCTACAAAATCTTTAACCATTCCACTTTGCAGTGGACCAGGTCTATAAAGTGCAAGTAATGCAATCAGGTCTTCAATGCAATTTGGCTGTAAATCTATCATCAGATTTCTCATTCCTGAACTTTCAAGCTGAAAAATACCAATCGTTTCTCCATGACTTATCATTGAAAATGTCTTTTTATCCTGTAAATCAATCTTATTTAAGTTAATTTCTATCCCCTTGGTATGCTTTATTATTTCAAGGGTTTTGTCAATAAGGGTTAAAGTTTTTAGTCCTAAAAAATCCATCTTTAAGAGTCCAATACGCTGCACATCATCCATTTTATATTGAGTAACAACTTCACCATTTCCTTTTCTTTGTAAAGGAGTGTACTCAGTCAAATCCTCGTCAGATATAACAACACCAGCTGCGTGAATAGAATCCTGTCTTGAAAGTCCCTCCAAAGCCATAGCTGCATCCAATATTTTCTTAACTTCTTCATCTTTTTGATAAGAATCTCTTAATTCCGGAACGGTATTAATAGATTTATCAATAGTTGTTCCTATTCCCACAGGAATCATCTTTGCTACTTTATCAACCTTTCCATATGGAACACCAAAAACTCTACCTGTGTCACGAGTTGCTGCTCTTGCAGCCATTGTCCCAAAAGTTATAAGCTGAGCTACTTTATTTCTTCCATATTTACTAACAACATAATCAATGACTTCATTTCTTCTTTCATAACAGAAATCTATGTCAATATCCGGAAGACTTTTTCTATGCGGATTCAAGAATCGCTCAAAAAGCAGACCATATTCTATTGGGTCAATATCAGTTATTCCGAGACAGTATGAAACTATACTTCCAGCTGCTGACCCTCTCCCAGGTCCTACTCTTATACCACTTCTTTTAGCATAGTTTACAAAGTCCCAAACAATTAAAAAATATCCAGAATATCCCATATCTTTTATGACATTAAGTTCTAGTTCTAATCTGTCTTTTATCTCATCTGTGGGGTCAGAATATCTCTTGTTAAATCCTTCTCTGCAGATTTCTTCTAAGTAACTATCTAAATTATAATTCTCTGGAACTTTATAGGCTGGCAGTAAATCCAAATTTAATGGTATTTCTAAATTACATTTTTCTGAAATTTCTATGCTATTTTTTAGAACCTCGGGAATATTCTTGAAAATATCAAACATCTCTTCTTTGGGTTTAAAGTAAAATTCGGGAGTGGAAAAACGAAGTCTTTCCTTATCATCTAAAGTTGTTCTTGTTTGAATACAGAGCAAAACATCATGAGCAGTATGGTTTTCTTTATTTAGGTAGTGAGCATCATTGGTTGCCACTAAAGGAACATTTAATTTCTCTGACATTTTAATTAATTTTGGGTTTAAAATCTTTTGTTCTTTTAAACCTTGATCCTGAATTTCTAAATAAAAATTCTCTTTACCAAAGATCTCACAAAACTTTGAAACAGATTCAATTGAGTCATTAATTCTATCTTCTAAAATCAACCTCGGAATATTACCTGAAACACATCCAGAAAGTGCAATAATTCCAGAACTGTATTTACTTAGTAGCTCAAGATCAACTCTTGGTTTGTAATAAAATCCCTCAAAATAACTTAATGTAACAAGCTTCATCAGGTTTTTATAACCTTGGATATCTTTAGCTAAAAGAGTTAGATGATTAGACTTTTCCTCTCTTTTAGATTTATCAAATCTGGAATTTATTGCAACATAAAATTCACATCCAATTATAGATTTAATATCTACTTCTTTTGCTAAGTTGTAAAATTCTATAGCACCATACATGTTGCCATGGTCAGTTATAGCTACCGAGTGCATATTAAACTCTTTTGCTTTTGAAATTAAATTCGGTATCTTTATTGCTCCATCCAGTAAAGAGAATTCTGTATGAGTATGAAGATGAATAAAATCTGGAATATTTTTTGCCAATTTAAGCACCTTTTAGAAAATAAATTAAAAGTCTCACTTTTTAATTTAATGAAGTTATAAGTTATTAAAAATTAAATTACATTTAAGAATTAAATTAGTACAATATTGTCTTAATAATAACACAATAAAAAAAGCATTTATTAGAATTTTTAAATATACACCCTCCCCCTACCCCCTCCCTTAAAGGGAGGGGAATTGAGTAAAAATATAAATTTTTTTTAAATCTTATTTATCGGGTGTATATTTTGCAAAAATTTATACTTCTTTTAAGTCGATCTTTAACTCTTCTTTTACTCCAAATGTTAAGTGCTATAGGAGAAATTTCTAAAGTTAGAAAATTGTTATAACTATTTTTTAAAATAAATTTTAAAAATTCTTTTAGTGGTATTTTTCCAATATAAGGTGGTTCATGTTTCCTTCTTTTAGTGTTGCTTACATGGATATTTATTACTCTGGATTTAAGAATATTAAAGCTATCTTCAATATTATAGCTTCTTAAACCATGGTGCGTTGTATCGAAAGTGATGAATAAATTGTGTTTCAAAACATAGTTTATTAGAACCTTTGGATCAGCAAAATGTCTCCTTCCCAAATTAACTCTTCTATCTAAAACAGTTTCAACTGTAATTAATGGTTCTAAATTGCTTTCTCTAAATTGTTTATTTAAATTTTTACTTTCATTTTTTATTTTTTCAAATTTACTTAATTTGTTAAATGATCCCTGCTTAATCTTTGAGATAGCTTCAAGAAACTGTTTTGAATAATTATCCCACCATGGATATGAATTATCAGGTCTTAGAAAAATAGGTAAATGAATAGTTATTAATTTACATTGTAGCTGACTTGCAATATTAAAGGTTAATTCTAAAGTTTCCTTAACTCCAAGTTTCCAATAAATCATAAAAAGAGGTTGATGAGCTGTATAGACTGGCAAATTATAATGATTTATAAGATTATTAAGTTTAAGAATATTTTTTTCTATATTCCCTTTTAAGCAGTTGCTGTCTGTAACCAATTCTAATCCATCAAATCCCACATCCTTTGCTATAGAAAAAATTTCTTTATGTGAAAATGGATATAAAGAAGCTGTCGATAGTAGAATTTTTAACATAATTATTAATCTATTTTAATTTAAATTTAATATTTTTAAAATCTAAGAGTTCTAATAGATTTGTGGCATGGTTTCGAAGACATTTTACCCTCTCCCTACCCCCTCCCCCCTCTCCTTATTCCTCTCCCACCAGGGGAGAGGATAAACAATCAAGAAACTATGCCCAAATCTTCCAAAAGTTATTTATTTCAGTTTTTTCTTTAATAATTCATTAACTAATTTAGGATTTGCTTTACCTTTTGTTTTTTTCATAACCTGACCTACAAGAAAGTTAAAGACCTGCATTTTTCCTGATAAATATTGTGTAACAATTTCTGGATTCTCTTTTAAAACCTGCTCAATGATATCTGTTAATTTATCAATATCACTTATTTGCTTAAGCCCCTTTTGTTCCACGATTTCTTTTGGCATCTTTCCTGTTTTAAACATTTCTTCAAAAATAGATTTAGCGATTTTACCACTAATTTTTCCTACTTCTATCATTTTTAACATCTCAATTAAGTGATTTGGACTTATCTTACAATTCTCTATCTGAATTTGCTTCTGATTTAATAAATATAAAAGATCTCTTATAATCCAATTGCTAATTTTCTTTGGATATGGGTAAATTTTTACGCAGGATTCAAAGAAGTCAGCCATGCTTTTGGTAGAAGTTATAATTTCTGCATCGTTATCGGAGATATCGTACTGCTTTTTAATTCTATCAGCTCTAACAGATGGAAGTTCAGGAACTGTCTTTTTTATTTCATCTACCCATTCTCTGCTTATTTCTATTGGAACCAGATCAGGCTCTGGAAAATACCTATAATCCTGTGCTTCTTCTTTTATCCTCATGGATTTGGTTGTCATTGTTTTTGAGTCAAAATGTCTTGTCTCCAAATATAGTTTTTCACCCTTGTTGAGAATTTCCCTCTGTCTTTTAATTTCATAACTCAAACCTTTTTCTAAAAATCTAAAGGAATTGAGATTTTTGAGTTCTGTTCTTGCTTTACTATATTCATCTCTCAATTTTCTTACTGATATATTAGCGTCAACTCTAAATCTTCCTTCCTCCATATTACAATCACTTACTTCAAGATATTCAAGTATCTTTTTTAGAAGCATTACATAAGCTTTTGCCTGTGTTACATTTTTTATATCAGGTGCAGAAACAATTTCCAAAAGTGGAATCCCGCATCTGTTAAAATCAAGTCCACTTCCGGTTGCCTCACTTATTCTACCAGTCTCGCCAAAATGTAATAACTTAGCTGTATCTTCCTCCATATGAACACGGCTTATTCCTATCCTTTTTACTTTACTGTTTAATTTGATATCAAGATACCCATTTAAACCTACCGGTAAGTCGTATTGTGATATTTGATATCCCTTGGGTAAATCAGGATAAAAATAGTTCTTACGATGAAATTGAGTAAAATTAGCAATTTTACAATTCAAGGCTAATGCTACTTTTAGTGTATAATCAAACGCTTTTTTGTTTATAACTGGAAGAGTTCCTGGATGACCAAGACATATTGAGCAAGTTTGAGTATTTGGTGCAGCACCAAATTTTGTACTACATCCACAGAACATCTTAGAATCTGTAATTAACTCAACATGCGTTTCTAATCCAATTTTAATTTCAAATTCCAATATATCTCCTTAGAATTTCTTAAAAAGAGGCTTTAATTTAAAATTAAATTTTTTTTCGAAGTTATAAGCTGTCTTTATTAATAAGCCTTCTTCGAAGTGTGGTGCTATTATTTGAAGACCAATTGGTAGGTTATTTTTCAATCCACATGGTATGGAGATTGCAGGTATACCTGCTAAATTAATTGGTATAGTGCAGATATCTGATAAATACATAGTCAAAGGGTCTTCGAACTTCTCACCAATTTTAAAGGCAACTGATGGAGTTGTTGGTGATACTAAAACATCAAACTTTTTAAATACTTTTTTAAAATCATTTATAATTAATGTTCTTACCTTCTGAGCTTGTAAATAATAAGCTTCGTAATATCCCCTGCTTAAAGCATATGTTCCAAGCATAATTCTTCTTTTAACCTCGTTACCAAAACCTTGAGACCTCGTTTTTCTATACATACTTCTAAAACTTTTTACTTTTTTAGCTCTTAAGCCATATCTTATTCCATCATATCTTGCAAGATTTGAACTGGCTTCAGCAGGTGCAATAATATAATAAGCACTAAGTGCAAACTTTAAACTTGGAAGTGATATTTCTTCACAAGAGGCACCGAGTGATGAAAAAATATCTATTGCTTTATAAACAGCACCCTTAACATAATTTGATATCCCTTCACCCATCAGTTCCTTTATTATTCCTATTTTTAACCCACTTATATCCTCTTTTAAATATTTTGTATAATCCTCTTTGTCCTTAAATACTGATGTTGAATCAAGTGAGTCGTGACCAGCAATTATATTCAAAAGTAATGCGCAATCCTGAACATTTCTTGTTATTGGTCCAATCTGATCAAGAGATGATGCAAAAGCAATGAGACCAAATCTTGAAACCAATCCGTAAGTTGGTTTTAATCCAACAACTCCACATAGTGCAGCTGGTTGCCTTATTGAACCTCCTGTATCTGTTCCCAATGCTAATGGTGTTTCTCCAACTGCCACTGCTGCTGCAGACCCCCCACTAGATCCACCTGGAACATTACTTAGATTCCATGGATTGTGCGTTGTCCAAAAACTTGAATTCTCAGTTGAAGAACCCATTGCAAATTCATCCATGTTGGTCTTACCAGTTAGAATCATATTCGATTCTTTAATTTTATTAATGACTGTAGCATCATAGATAGGTTTATAGTTGCCAAGTATATTAGAGCCACAAGTTGTATGAATTCCCTTAGTAGTTATATTATCTTTTACTGCTATTGGTATTCCTGTTAATGGTTCAATTTTTTTTGTTTTATAAATGAATTTACCACCTCTTATTCTTTTTTTTCCATAAATAAACTTATCTATTTTTCTCGCTGCTGCAATAGCTTTGTAGATATTAGTAGTTATATATGATTTAACAATAGTTTCAACTTCTTCAATTCTTTCAGCAATATCCTTTACAGTTTCGTAACTTGATATCTCTCTTTTCGATATTAAATCTGATAGCTCTTTTGCACTTAATTTATACAGTCTTTCTTTTACCATCTTTATTCCTCAGTTATTAAAGGAACTTCAAAAAGATCTTCAATTGTTTTTGGAGAATTTAATAGAGCATCTTTTTTGCTTATACACTTTTTAACAATATCATCTCTAAAAACATTAACAATATTCGTAACATGAGAAGTTGGCTCAACATCAGTAGTATCAATCTCATTAATTCTTCCTGCATGTTTTAACACAATATTTAATTGATCTACAAATTTGTCTAGTTCATCTTCTCTGATATCAAGTTCAGCCAATTTTGCAACATGTTTCACATCTTTTTTACTGATTTCTTCCATTTAGAAATAGGCTACTGCACTCCTTCCCTATCAAGGGAGGTGAGCCTTTCTCCTTTCTTTTAATAATGTATCTTCTTACTCTATTAGAGTTAATTCAGTTAATAGTTGAAATTATTTCACAGACTTTTTAATTTTTTAATAGAGAATTTTATAAACTTAAAATTTAAATTATATCTCATGATGTATATCATCAACTATATTTTATAAATTGAAACAAAATAATTATTGCAATTAAATTATTTAAAGAATGCAATAATATTGATGGAATTAGTGATTTTGACTTCTCATATACGAAAGATAGAATAAACCCTATACCAATTAAAGGAATCAATTGTGTTGGTTCAAGATGAAAAACTGCAAACAAAATTGAGCTTAAAAACATAGCGGAAAAAGTGGTCATTTTCTTTTTAAAAGCAGGAAATAAAAATCCTCTAAAAAATAGCTCTTCACAAATTGGAGCAATTATAACAGCAACTATAAAAAGCATTGCTAATGATATATTTTTATTTTCAATTAATAACCTGATTTTATCCTTGCTTGTGTCCCATGGTATAAAACGAAGGAAAATTGTATAAACTATATCTATAAAAAAAATGGCAATAATTCCAAACAAAGTTAAAAATATTCCTTTTAAGATACTGAGTGGTTTAATTCCCAAATCATACCAGGTTGCTCTGTTTCTATAAAATACAAATAACCATAGGAGAATAAGAAGCACTACAGCCTGTATAAAATATGCTATAGCAAATCCAAAGTTAGAAATTTCAGAAGGTGAAAAAATAACTTCCCCCATATTTCTTTCAAGTAAATAAGCTATTGGTATAGTTAAAATTAAGATTAGGGGTATAGTTAAGAAAACAGCTACAACAGCTTCCCAAAAATTCCAGGGACAATAATTTTCTTCATTATAAAAATCTATTTTATTATTCATATTGATATTTTTATTAATTTGTTGAATTCTTTCTCAGTTATTATTTTTAATTTTAACTTTTTTGCTTTTTCGAACTTACTTCCTGGCTCCTCACCAACAAGTACATAATCAGTTTTTTTACTTATACTTGAAGATACTTTACCTCCTAAACTCTTAATTAACTCTGTAATTTCATCTCTTGTATAACCAGTAAGTTTTCCAGTAACAACAAAACTCTTTTCTTCTAACAATTGAGGTAATTCCTCTATAACTTCCCGCTCCATCAATAAACCAGCTCTTTTCAATTTCTCTATAATTTTTTTGTTACTACTCTGTTTGAAAAAATTTACTATACTTTGCGCAATATGAGGTCCAATCTCATATATAGATAACAGCTCTTGTTCACCTGTTTTTGATAATTGATCCAGTGATTTATAGTTTTTAGCTAAAATATCAGCTGTATGTGAGCCAACATATCTTATTCCAAGTGCATATACCAACCTTTCTAAAGGTCTTTTTTTACTTCTCTGGATTGCATTTAAAAGATTAGTTGTGGATTTCTCCTTAAATAGGTCTAATTGATATATATCATCGAATTTTATATAATAGATATCAGCTACATCTCTGATTAGTTTTTTTTCTAAAAGCTTTGAAATAATTGAAGGTCCTAAACCATCAATATCCATTGCTCCTCTACTTGCAAAATGAAGTATTTTTTCAAATTGTTGTGCAGAACATGCAGCATTGATACATCTATATGCCACCTCATTATGAAGCCTTATAATATTCGACTCACAAACTGGACATTTTTTTGGCATATCAAATATCTTCTCATCTCCAGTTCTTTTTTCTGTAATTACTTTAACAACTTCTGGAATTACCTTTCCTGCTTTTTGAACCAATACTGTGTCTCTTATTCTTACATCCTTTCGTCTTATCTCATCTATATTATGTAGAGTTGCTCTGCTAACCACTGACCCTGAAATTTGAACAGATTCTAAGACAGCAACTGGGGTAATTGTTCCTGTTCTACCAACACCCACCTTTATATCAAGAACTTTTGTAGTTTTTTGAACAGAGGGAAATTTGTAAGCAATTGCCCAACGAGGATTTCGGGTAGTTTCACCCAAGGTTTTTTGTTGCAAAAAGGAATTAACCTTTATAACAACTCCATCTACCTCAAAATCTAGTTCATCTCTTTTATCTTCCCACTCTTTACAAAAATCCCATATTCCATTTAAATCTTTTACTTTTCTAATATATGGACTAATTCTAAATCCTAATTCCTTTAGATATTGCAGAACCTCAAAATGACTCTCATATTTAGATACTGGCCAATGTCCGACCCCATAAATGAAAATATTAAGATTTCTTTTTGCTGCAACATGAGGATCTAATTGCCTTAATGAACCAGCAGCTGCATTTCTTGGATTTGCAAAAAGGGGGAGTTCTTTTTCCTGCCTTTCTTTATTAATCAATTTGAAAGCAGAGATGGGTATATATACTTCACCCCTTATCTCAATTTCACCCTCAGGATATAATGATAGCATTCTAAGAGGAATAGATTTTATAGTTTTTAAATTTGAAGTTACATCATCACCCCTAAACCCATTACCCCTGGTTGTACCTCTTATAAAAATTCCATTAATGTATGTCAAATTTGTAGCTGAACCATCTATCTTTAGTTCACATACAAACTCAACTTCCTCATTTTTCAAACCTTTGTAAACTCTGCTTAAGAAATTCTCAATTTCATCTTTTGAAAAAGCATTTTCCAAACTAAGCATCTTCTCCCTGTGCTCAACAGATTTCAATTCATCTACTGGAGCACCAACTCTTTGAGTAGGTGAATCAGGAGTTATAAGTTCAGGATACTTTTTTTCAAGTTTTACAAGTTCTCTCATCAACTCATCATATTCTTCGTCACTGAGTATTGGTTGGTTTAAGACAAAATAACAATAATTATGCTCTCTTATTTTATCCCTTAACTTCTCAATCTTTTTTGATATTTCCTTAATTTTTTTCATTTAATATAAGTCTAAAATTAATTTTTTATAAAATGTATGTTAATTGTAAGGATTTTAGTCCAGATATGAATGAGCATAAAGAACCTTATTGGTTAAAATATCATATGTCTTTAAAGTAGCCATTAGCTCTTTATCTAATGAATCAGCTATAGCAGCAGATAGTCCATTGCAAGCCAACATAATAAGCAAGATTCTATTTAACAAACTTCTAAGCTCAGGAGGAGATGACTGAGAAATATTTGATAATCCAACAATAGTTTTTGGAGGTGGATCAGATAATTGACTAAACATTTTTATGGACTCAATTGCATAATTTACTTGGTTTTGCATTCCAGAAACTGGTAATATAATAGGGTCAATATATAAATCTTCAGGTGAAATTCCATATTCCATTGCTTTTGTTACAATATTAAATGCTATTTGAAATCGCTCATTTTCATCCCTTGGAATACCACTCTCATCTAAAGTTAATCCTATTATTGCTGCATTAAACTCTTTAGCCAGTGGCATTACTTTATTCATCTGCATTTCAGAACCATCTGTAGAATTTATTATAGCTCTTCCTTTATGAACCTCTAATCCAGCTTTCATAGCCTCTATATTTTTTGTGTCAAGACAAAGTGGAATATCAACCTTTTCTTGAATTGATGTTACTAACCATTTCATTAACTCAGGTCCACCCTTTGTTCCTGGACCAATATTTATATCCAGATAGTTAGCGCCAGCATCTTTCAAACTTTTTGCCAGTTCAATTATTGGTTCACTATTACGTTCCCTCATAGAAGTACCTATTTTTGTATTTCTTATATTAATATTCTCAGCAACAATTAACATCATTCCCTCCTTCCTAAAATAAAAGTAACTTTAAATATTATTATATTTAAAATCGTAGCCAAATATCTTTAAATTATTAACAAAAATAGTAATAAATATTCTAATATTAAAAAATATAAAAATACAATTCAATATTTAATTTAAAATTAGCTTTATATTTATACTTAAAAGCTTACTCGAGAAATTTGTGCAGTAAATAGTTCAAAAACATAGATTTAATTTATAAATAGTATAAACTATTTTTACCAATCCAAAAAAATATTAAAGTAATTTATTATAAAAACATATTAATATCAGAATTCTAAAAGATTTTAGAAAATTTTAATAATTACTTTATGAGTTAAATTTAGTTTACGATTTTATTGGCTTTCTGTATAATTTAATGATGTTGCCTTAAAACTTTTGAATTTGTATTTTTTAAAATAATTTCTAAGTTTCCTTCTTTTTTAAAGTAAAATTCAGTATATATATAAATAAAATTAATAACCTAAACAAAGGCTTCAGATTGTCATTACAAAATGAGCAAAATTTGATAAAAAAAATATCCAAAACTGGCGCGGTAATGGTTATAGGTGCTGGTGTTTCAGGAATTCAAGCTTCACTGGACTTAGCTGACTCTGGATATAAGATTTATTTAGTGGAGAAGGGACCATCAATTGGTGGAAAAATGACACAGTTGGATAAAACATTTCCTACCAATGACTGTGCCACCTGTATAGTTGCTCCCAAATTAGTTGAATGTATAAGACATCGAAATATCGAGACAATGACGCTTTGTGAAATAGTAAAGGTCGACGGTTATGCTGGAAGCTTTAAGGTTACAATTAAAAGAAATCCAAGATATGTTGATTTAGACAAATGTACTGGGTGTGGTCAGTGTGAGAAAGCATGTCCAGTTAAATTACCAAATGAATTTGATTTGGGACTATCTCAAAGAAAGGCTATTTACAGATTCTCTCCACAAGCAGATCCCAATGTTCCAGTTATAGATGCACCTAATTGCAGATATTTAACAATGGGAAAATGTGAAGCTTGCAGTAAAATATGTCCAACGGGTGCAATAAACTTTGAGGATAGGAAAGAATTAATTAATTTAGATGTTGGTGCCTTAATTTTAGCAGTAGGATTTGAACAATCAGATATAAGCAAATTAAAAGAACTTGGTTATGGAAGATACCCTAATGTAATTACAGCTCTTCAATTTGAGAGAATAATGAATTCATCAGGTCCATTTTTAGGTCATATTCAGAGATTATCCGATGGTAAGAAGCCGGAAAGGATTGCTTTTATTCAATGTATTGGGTCAAGAAATAAAGAAAGAGATTATTGTTCCTCTGTTTGTTGTATGCAGGCAACCAAAGAAGCAATAATGATTAAAGAACATATTCCTGAAATCGATGTATCAATCTATTATATGGACATAAGGGTATATGGGAAAGAGTTTGACCAGTACTATAATAGAGCCAGGGATAAATACAAGGTAAAATATATTCGATCCATGCCATCATCTATAGAAGAAGATCCGTTAACTCATAATCTATTTGTAACTTCTGTGCAAGAGAACTCATTAAAAACTGATGAGTATGATTTAGTTATTCTATCAACTGGAGTAGAACCATCAGTTGATGCTCAAGTACTATCCAAAAATATAGATTTTGATTTAAATAAGTATGGATTCTGTAAAACAGATAGATATTCACCTGTGGAAACTACAAGAGATGGAATATACGTTTGCGGTCCTTTCTCAGAACCAAAGGATATAGCAGAATCTGTTACACAGGGATGTGCTACTGCTGGTTTAGCTGGAGCTCTCTTATCATCAAAAAGAGGGACATTGGTCAAGAAAAAAATATTTCCTGAAGAGTTGGATGTTATTGGTCAGGAACCAAGAATAGGTGTTTTCATATGTCATTGTGGAAACAACATTGCTGGAGTTGTAGACATCAATTCTGTAAAAAAATATAGTGAAAAATTGCCAAACGTGGTTTATTGCGAGGACATGAAGTATGCTTGTACTCAAGATAGTCTGCAACAAATATCTCAGATCATAAAAGAAAATAATCTTAACAGAGTAGTTGTTGCCTCATGCAGTCCAAGAACTCATGAATCATTGTTTAGAGAAAGTTTAAGAAATGCTGGATTAAATCAATTCTTGTTTGAGATGGCAAACATCAGAAATCAATGCAGCTGGGTTCATTCTAATCAACCAGAAAAAGCGACAGAAAAATCAAAGGACTTAATCAGGATGAGCGTAGCAAGAGCAGCCAGTTTAGAACCGTTAGAATTATTTTCCATCCCCATTAATAAAAAAGCCCTTATTTTGGGAGCTGGAGTTGCGGGAATGACTGCTGCTCTAACAATTAGCAAACAAGGTTTTGAAGTAGTTTTAATTGAAAAGAAAAATGAGCCAGGTGGTTTGTCTAAGAGAATAGAATATGATTTTGAAGGAAAGCAACCAAAAAAATTTGTAGAAGAACTTATAAACAAAATAGAAAAAAATCCAAATATAACCCTTTTAACAAATTCTGAAATAACTCATATTGCTGGTTTCGTTGGGAACTTTAAGTCAAAAATAAAGCGCAGAATTAAAGATGGGGAGTTTAAACAGATTGATATTGAACATGGAGTACTAATAGTAGCAACTGGTGGTGAAGAGTATCAGGGAACTGATTATGGTTATGGAACAAATAATAAAATCTTAAGTCAATTAGAATTTGAGCATAAATTAGTAGAAAAAGAAATTAACCCGAAGCAATTGGAGAAAGTCGTTATGATACAATGTGTTGGCTCTCGAACAGAAGAACATCCATATTGTAGTAGAGTTTGTTGTGGAGAAGCTATAAAGAACGCTCTCAGACTAAAAGAGATTAACCCTGATATAGAAATAGTTATATTATATAAAGACATTATGACTTATGGCTTTTTAGAACAATATTATACCAAAGCAAGGGATATGGGAATTGTCTTTCTACGCTATGACGATAATAATAAGCCAGAAGTATTACCTGAGATGAATGGGAAAGTTAGAGTAAAAACTATTGACCTGAGTTTGAGAAGAGAATTTTTAATAGATTGTGATCTTCTCTTATTAAGTAGAGGTATAATTCCCTCCCCCAGCAATGAGGAACTATTTAAGATTTTAAGAGTATCATTGATAGAACAGGGATTTTATGAGGAAGCGCATCCCAAATTGAGACCAGTTGATTTTGCTTCAGAGGGTTTCTTCCTGTGCGGATTAGCTCATACTCCAAGACATATAGGAGAAGTCGTAGCACAAGCACAAGCAGCTGCTTCAAGAGCAACAGTTATACTTTCCCAAAAAGAACTTCTTGCTGGAGGAGAAGTTTCTGTTGTTGACCAGGACAAATGTGTTGCTTGTCTTAACTGTGTAAGAATATGCCCATATCAGGTTCCATTTATAAATGAAAATGGAGTAGCTCAGATTGAGGTTACTAACTGCTATGGATGTGGGATTTGTGTAGGAGTTTGTCCTATCCATGCTATTATTTTAAAGAACTATAAGGATGAACAAGTTATACCAAAAATTGAAGCTCTTTTTAAGAAGGAGTTGGTATGAGTAATTTTGAACCTGAAATAATAGCTTTTTGTTGTAATCAATGTGCATATGCTGCAGCTGACCTTACTGGTTCTATGAGAATGAATTATCCTCCAAATGTTAAGATAATTAAACTACCTTGTGCTGGAAAATTTGAAACAATATATATGTTGAAAGCGTTTGAAATGGGAGCTGATGGAGGAATCGTGGCGGGATGTTTGGAAGGTTGTTGTCATTATAGAACTGGAAATCTGCAAGCAGCTAAAAGAATTAAAAGGGTTAAGAGGATATTAAAAGAGTTAGGTTTGGAAGAAGAAAGAGTCGATATATTTTATATGTCTTCAGCTATGGGACGTGAATTTGCTGAAGCTGCTACTAAAATAACTGAGACGGTTAGAAAGTTAGGTCCAAATCCAATTAAAAAAATCAAATCTGAAAAAGTAAAAATTTAAATATTATTGAAAGCTTTGGGCAAAGTTTCTCTCTTCCCCTCCCTTTATGGGAGGGGGTAGGGAGATTATCCTCTCCCCTGGTGGGAGAGGGTAGGGAGAGGGTAAAATGTCTGCGAAACCATGCCACAAAGCTATTTATTACGAAAATTAAATTTAAAAAATCAATTATTTAATAAATTCTGATAAAATTTTGTTTTAAAATTTTTTAAGTATTTTTATAATAGATTATTATGGAAGATATCTCTAAAATAAGTAAAGAATTAGAAAAGATTGGCTCAGTATTAGTAGTTGGTGGCGGTACTGCTGGTGTTCAAGCAGCTTTTGATCTTGTTGAGTCTGGCTTCAAAGTCTACCTTGTTGAAAAATCGTGGACTCTGGGTGGTAAGATGGCTCAACTTGACAAAACATATCCTACTCTTGATTGCTTTTTCTGTGGAATAGCTCCTGAACCATTGGGTTGTCTACGTAATTTTGATGTAGAAACTATGGCTTTTGATGATGCACTTGTTGATATAAGTGAAAAAAGAATGTGCAGAGCAACAATAGTGAGAAAGCCTCACTACATTGATGGGAAACATTTTAATTTAGAGATTTTATCTTCAGTTGAGGTTTCCAGAGTACGTGGATATCCTGGCAACTTTGAAGTGGCATTATATAAAACACCTAACTTTGTAGATATAAATAAATGTACTGGATGTGGAAAATGTGCTGAGGTCTGCCCAGTAAAAATTCCAAGTGAGTATGATGCCAGTCTGGTTGAAAGAAAAATAATCTATCGACCTTACCCACAAATTATGAAAAATATCTTCAGAATAGATAAGATAGATTTAAAGGAAGAGGTACAGAAATATCATCCAGAATTAGATATTAAAAGTTGTCTTTCATGTAGAAAATGTGAAGAAATATGTCCTGAAGGTGCTATAAACTTTAATGCTGTCCCTGAAATGCAATACATCAATGTAGGGGCGATAATTTTAGCTCAGGGATTTGAACTTATTGATCCATTTACTATAACTGAACTTGGTTTTAGTAGGTTCAAAAATGTGATCACCTCTCTCCAATTAGAAAGAATCATGACTAAATCTGGTCCTTCGGGAGGAAGACTTGTCAGACCATCCGATGATAAAGAGCCAGGAAAAATCGGTTTTATTCAGTGCGTTGGAACAAGAAATAAGAAACATGATTATTGTTCGACTGTATGCTGCATGCATGCTACAAAGGAAGCAATCTTAGCCAAAGAAAATTTGCCAGAAATAGAAGCTAAAATTTTTACACTTGATATGAGGGCATACGGTAAAGGTTATGAGGAACTATATCAAAAAGCAAAGAATTTTTATGGGGTTGACTACATAAGAAGTAGACCTTCCTTTATTGAAGAAGACCCAGAAACTCAAGACTTAATTATTACCTATGTAAGTAAAAATGGTAAATTAGTGAAAGAAAATTTTCAAGTGATTGTTCTTTCTATGGGGTTTGTTGCTCCAAAAACAACCAAAAGAGATAGTCAAATATATCAAATAGAACTGAACGAGCATGGATTTATCAAAACTACTGATTTTAAACCTCTAAATACAAGTAGAGATGGAATATTTGTATGTGGTTCCTTCTCTGAACCAAAAGACATACCAGATTCTATCACTGAAGGAAGTGGAACTACTGCTTTGGCATCAGCATTGTTAGCAGATCAAAAAGGCAGTCTTATTGAGAAAAAGAAATATCCTATTCAAATGGAAATTGATTATGAAAATCCAAGAATTGGTGTAATTCTTTGTCAGTGTGGAAATGAGATTTCCAGAGTAGTTAAGATGGCAGAGTTGGTAAAATTTATAAGAACCATCAGTGATATAGTTGTTGTAGAAAATGAATTCTATGCTTGCTCACCTCAAATTGAGAAAAAAATAGAATATATTATGACTCAGTATAATCTAAACAGATTAGTTGTAGGTGCCTGCTCTCCAAGAACACATGCTCCGCTTTTCAAAGAAATTCTAAGAGATATTGGAATAAATTATAATATGGTTGAGGTTGTTAATTTAAGAGAACAATGTAGTTGGGTTCACTATAGTTCTCCCTATAAGGCGACTCAAAAAGCTATGAGCTTAATTCAGATGGCAATAGCTAAAATAAAGAAAGCAAAACCACTTCTGGAAAATTATGTAGGTATTAATTCTCGAGCACTTATAGTAGGTGGAGGAATGGCAGGAATGGTAGTAGCCTTGAACCTGGCAGAGCAAGGACATCCTGTAACCTTAGTAGAAAAAGAGGATGAGTTAGGAGGGCATTTAAAAAAGATAGTTTTTACCCTATCAGGAGAAGATCCACAAAAACTATTGGTTAATCTAAGAAAGATGATCAGTTCAAATACGAATATAGAAGTTTTATTCAATTCAGAAGTTACAGATGTGAAGGGATATGTTGGTAATTTCCAGTCAAAAGTAGTTATAAAAAAACCAGGAGAAAAAGAGGAAATCAAAAAAATTATGCATGGGGTTACCATCATTGCCACAGGTGGAGATGAGTATAGGGGTAATGAATACCTGTTAAATAAAGATAGTAGAGTAATGACACAAGTTGATTTTGAACAAAAACTTACTGATAACCAGGAGAAACTAGGTACAATAGGTAACCTGGCTATGATTCAATGTGTAGGATGTAGAAATAATGAAAGAACTTATTGTAGTAGGGTTTGTTGTGGAAAAGCCATAAAAAATGCAATTAAATTTAAGGAAAAAAATCCTGATTCAAATATATTTATTTTTTATAAGGATATTAGAAGCTACGGATTTATAGAGCAGTATTATACAAAAGCACGAGAAATGGGTATTATGTTTATGAGATTTGAAGATGATAAAAAACCTGAAGTGCAAAAGTATAATAATAAAAAATCATTAGAGATTTCATTCTTCGATCTTAATTTAAAAAAGAATCTTAAAATTAAAGTAGGTTTAATTGTTCTTTCTACAGCCATTATTCCTCTTGAAGGAAATAAAAAATTAGCAAATATGCTGGGAGTGCCTCTGGATGAAAATGGATTCTTTTTAGAGAAGCATATAAAAGTAAGACCGGTTGATACAAAAAGGGATGGAATATTTGTTTGTGGTCTTGCTCACTCTCCTAAATATTTAAGAGAGACTATAGCTCAAGCATTAGCTACTGCTTCTCGAGCAAGTACCGTCTTATCAAAGAAAGAGATGCGGATAGGAATTAAAATCTCTAAAGTAGATGAGGAGAAATGTATAGGTTGCTTAACCTGTGTAAGAGTTTGTCCTTCAGGAGTACCAAAAATAAATGAGCAAGGAGTATCTGAGATAAATCCATTTGAGTGCAAAGGTTGCGGAATATGTGCCTCTGCTTGCCCAGCTAATGCTATAGATGTAGTTAACTACCCTCATGATCAGATGATTGCTACAGAATTATCATTAAGAGAGGAAGTGTTAGTTTAATTATGTTTGAACCTGAAATAATAGCTTTTTGTTGTGAATATTGTGGTTACTCTGCTGCTGATTTAGCTGGAGCGATGAGAGTCGAGTATCCTCCAAACGTTGTAATAGTAAGAGTTCCATGTGCAGGATACTTAACACATGTTCATATATTGAGAGTATTTGAGGAGGGTTATGATGGAGTCTTTATTGCTAGTTGTCTTGAAGGAAGCTGTCAATATAGAACCGGAAATGAAAGAGCAGAGAAAATGGTGTCAACAGTAAAGAAGTCGTTAGATGAAGTCAGAATAGGTGGAGAGAGATTGGAGATTTATAAAATGGCTTCCTCTATGGGAAAATATTTCGCTGATATTGCCATAAATATGACTGAGAAAATTAAAAAATTAGGTCCTAATCCTATAAAATTAATAGAAGAAAGATTTGAGGAAGAGGAGCGTAGACAGTTAAAAGAAATGGGAGTGGGAATCTCAACTACTTAATTAAAAAAGATTGGATTAATAATAAATTCGCTTTATGAGGAGGTGAAATTATGATTGTAGCAGAAAGAAAACCCTTCGACGAAATAAAAGAAATAATAAAAGATAAAAAAAATATAACGATTATTGGCTGTGGAACTTGTGTTACCATAAATCAGACAGGTGGAGAAAAAGAAGTTGCTATATTAGCTTCTGAGTTAAGAATTGCTAAAAAGCTTGATGGTGATAGTGTTAATGTTAAACAATTAACAATTCAAAGGCAATGTGAAAGGGAATTTGTAGAAGAGATAAGTCAAAAGATTGAACAAGCAGATGTAGTTCTTTCTATGGCTTGTGGAGTTGGAGTTCAGACAATGGCTGGGATATATCCAGATAAATTAATATTTCCTACCCTGAATACAATATCCATGGCATTTCCTGATAAACCTGGTTTTTTTAAGGAAATGTGTATAGGTTGTGGAAATTGTGTTCTATGTGAATATGGAGGAATTTGTCCAATTACACGCTGTTCAAAAAGTATGTTGAATGGTCCCTGTGGAGGATCTCGAGATGGAAAATGCGAAGTCGATCCTGATATTGAATGTGCTTGGCAACTTATAGTTGATAAATTAAAAAAACAGGGTCGTTTAGATATATTAACTAAAATAAAACCTGCAAAGGATTGGTCCTCTTCTCATCATGGAGGACCAAGAACATTAATAATTGAAGAGGCTGAGATATAGAAATATTGAGATAAGTAAGTATTTTTTAAGAAATTAACAAATAGAGGATAAATATGAATAAAGAAATGAAATCAGAGAGCAATTTAGAGAAATTATTAAGCAGAGGGGAATTCGTAGTTACAGCTGAGCTTGGTCCTCCAAAGGGAGCCAATATTAATACAATTATTAATAAAGTAAAAATATTAAAAGGATTTTGTGATGCTGTAAATATCACAGATAATCAAACTTCTATTGTTAGAATGTCTTCTATTGCATCCGCCATTAAAATTATACAATTAGGAATGGAACCCATAATTCAAATGGTAACGAGAGATAGAAACAGAATAGCACTTCAGAGCGATTTAATTGGAGCTGCTGCTCTTGGTGTAAAAAATGTTCTTTGTCTTACTGGAGATCATCAAAGTTTTGGAAATCATCCTTCAAGTAAAAATGTTTTTGATGTTGATTCAATCCAGTTGGTAAAAATGTTCAAGGATATGAGAGATGAACATAAGTTTCAATGTGGTGAAGAGATGAAACATCCTCCAGAGATCTTCATAGGGGCTGCTGCTAATCCATTTGCTGATCCCTTTGACTTTCGACCTATAAGATTGGCTAAAAAGGTGAATGCAGGTGTTGATTTTATACAAACTCAATTAGTTTATAATATAGAAAAATTCAAAGAATATATGAAGAAGGTCAGAGAAATGGGCTTACACAAAAAGGTTTATATACTTGCTGGAGTTGGACCAATTAAATCTGTGGGAATGGCTAAATACATGCAAAAAAATGTAGCTGGTATGGATGTCCCTGACAAGATAGTAGAAAGACTTAAAAAAAGCAAAGATGCAAAAGAAGAAGGTATAAATATTTGTGTAGATATAATCCAGGAAATTAAAGAGATAGAAGGTGTATCTGGAGTCCATATAATGGCTATAGCCTGGGAAGAAGCGGTTCCAATTATTGTTGAAAAAACTGGATTACTTCCCAGACCAAAACCATAAAAGGAATAGAAAATAAAAGATGGGTTCAGGTCTTGTAATATAACAAAATTTATCTAATTTTGAAGTAATAAAAGCTTTGGGTATACTTTCTTGAGTATTTATCCTCTCCCCTGGTGGGAGAGGAATAAGGAGAGGGGGAATTTAAAATGTCTTCGAAAGTATACTACGAAGCTAAAAATCTCTATAAAAATAAACTTTTGAAATTAAAATTACAAAAAATGGTGAAAAATGAATGATAAAGTACCAGATAAGCTTTTAAAAATAGATAGATCTTTAGCGCAGAAGTTTATAAAAACACCTGGTCAAAATCCTTATTTGTGCTATCAATGTAATAAATGTAGTTGTGGATGTCCTACAGCTCATAAAATGACTTTACTACCACATCAGATTATGAGAGCTGTCCAACTGGGTCAGATGGAAATGATACTGGATAACGACTCTATATTTTACTGCTCTTTCTGCCATACTTGCTTAGAAAGATGTCCGCAGGGAATTGCTGTATCAGAGATCATATCTAAATTGAAGGGTATGGTAGCTAAGATAAAAGGAATGCCTTCTGCATACAAGGATGAGTTTAAAATGATAGCTGAAACTGGTAGAACTTCTCCTCTAACATCTGCAGTTAGAAGAAGAAGAGAACAACTCGGATTACCTTCATTATCTGAAACAGTTGGAAAGGGAGAAGCTAAAAAGATCATTAAAAAAACAGAAATAATCTCATATATAGAAAAATAAAGTCAAGCCCTGAAATAACAAATTTCATTTATGTTGAGAAAGGAAATTATAAATAAAGAAATGGGAAATCAAGAAATAACAAAAAAGCAAGAAAATTATGATTATCTTCTATTTTTAGGGTGTCTTATTCCAACCTCACTTCCCTATATGGAGATAGCTGCAAGAAAATCCTTAGAAATATTAAATATTAAACTAAAAGAAACAAATGATTTTGCGTGTTGCCCAGATCCGGTTGGAATAAAAGCCATGGATGAAATAACCTGGTTATCTCTTGGAGCTCGAAATCTATGTGTGGCACAGAAGATAGGTTTAGATATTCTCACTCTTTGTAATGGTTGCTATGAAACTTTAAAAGAAACAAGTCATATATTAAAAGAGCAAAAAGAAACTTTAGAGAAAGTAAATAAAATATTATCTTCAGTAAACAAAGAATATAAAGGAAACATAATAGTAAAACATATAGCTGAAGTTCTTTACAAAGAAGTTGGTACCTCCAAAATTTCCAGTGTTGTAAAAAAACCATTAAAAAATTTGAAAGTATCCGCTTTTTACGGTTGTCATGTAGTAAGACCCAGTGAAATAATGGAATTTGACGATCCTGAAAATCCGAAATTCCTGGATGAATTAATAGAAGCTATAGGTTGTATTTCAGTTCCTAGAATGCAAAAGATGTTATGTTGTGGAGCTCCACTACTTGGAGTAAATATGGAATTATCCTTAGAAATGGCTAAAAATAATCTTGATTATATTAAATCTTCAGGAGCAGATTGTATTGTAACTCTATGTCCATTCTGCCAGACTCAATTTGATAGAAACCAAGCTGTTATACAAAGAAAATTTAATTTAGATTACAATTTACCAGCTTTATATTATCCTGAATTGCTTTGTTTAGCTTTGGGAGTTGAACCTGAAAAATTAGGTTTTAATCTCCATAGAGTCAAAGTAGATCCAATATTGGAAAAAATCCTGTAAGAATTTAACTAAACAAACCTAATAGATTAAATGAATTTATATAGAGAATTAAAATTTAAAAAAATATTTATTTCACAAAATAGGTATTTCTAATGTTCTCTGATACTTTGTTTAATAGAATTAGTGCTTTGTCCGCTTCTTCCTCTGAAACTGTTCCCAAGCCACAGGAATGTGTCAAAAGGGATCTCCTCAAAATGAAATCTTTATCTAAACCTTTATTAACAAGAAATTCGATCTGTTTATTAAACTTATTAATTATTTCTTCAATTAGGTTATTTATATTATCTTCTCTTGGTTCTGTTGGAACTATCCCCCATGCTAATACTTTTCCCCTATTTAAAAACTCAATTATTTCATCACTATATATTGAGAAATTTTCAAAATAGTTATATGCATCGAAATTTATGATATCAACATCTGTTTCGGTTATAAGTGACCAATCAGTTTTTCCGCAACAATGAATTCCCTTTATACCATTAACAGCATTAAAACATTGATTTAATTGATTAATAATCTGTTCTTTGGAAAGACTTATATAAGAAGACCCTAATGAAGCTAAATAGGGCTCATCAAAAAATATTATACTCTGACAATTAGGGCAGATTTTTTTAAATTCATTTTCCTGCCACTTTGCAATCATTGATATTGATTTAACTGCAGTATCCTGAATTATATTATTATAAAAAATTGGTTTTCTATCCTGGTCTAATAAACTAAAACCAAGTGTAATTGGTCCAGTAACTTGCCCCTTGATGTACTTTATATCACCCCTAATATTATTAATATTACTTAGGAGTTTTATATCATCACAATATTTTCCACTCATAATTTCTATAAATTTATAAAATCCTTTTGCTCTATTTGAAGAAATTGCAAAATTATCTATTTTTTTAGAAGTGTATTTAATATAAAACTCATCCAAATTTTTAATGTAATCTTTTTCTGTATCAATCCATATCTTTTCATTCTCGTAATCTACTATCTCATTTGGTATATGCTCTGAAAATTGAGCACTCATATTTTCCAGGAAATTTATTTTAGGTAGCTGAGGCCAATATGGAGCAATTGGATACAACTCTAAAACTTTTAAACATGTATACTTTACATCTTTAAAAGGTAAACTTCCTACCCCTGTGGCAATACATTTTGGTTCAAAATCCAATTTCTTCTCATTCATTTTAACAAAACTAATAAAAACAATTTTTGATATTTATGATTTCTTAAAGTACAAAGAAACAATTTTTATAATGAAATTAATTATTGAAATTTAGAATTTTTAAAATATTTTAATGCATCACTTGCTTTATATGAAGAACGGACAAAAGGTCCAGATTCTATATATTTTATTCCCATATTTAGTGCAATTCGCTTTAGATCTACAAATTCATCGGGATTGTAGAATTTATAAATAGGTGTGTGATTTTTTGATGGTTGCAAATATTGCCCTATTGTTACAATATCACAACCTGTATTTGATAAATCCTTTAACAAATCTAAAATTTCATCCCACTTCTCCCCCAAACCAACCATGAACCCAGATTTAACAATTATACTTTTTGAGTATTTTTTAGCTTTTTCAAGAATTCTTAAAGACATATTATAATCAGCACCAGGTCTTATTTCAGGATAAAGTCTGGAAACTGTTTCTATATTATGATTTAATACATCAGGAAAATAAGCTAAAACCATATTTAAGTTATTAAAATTACCACTAAAATCTGGAATCAAAACCTCAATAGAAGGATTTGGCTTTATTCTTTTTATTTCTTTTATACAATCAACAAATTGATTGGCTCCACCATCTTCTAAATCATCTCTTGTAACAGATGTAATTACTACATGTGAAAGTTTTAATAAATTAACAACCTTAGCAATATTTTTTGGTTCATTTTCATCTAATGGAAGAGGTTTACCTTTTTTAACTACACAAAAGCTACAATTTCTTGTACAGGTATTTCCTAAAATCATAAAGGTTGCAGTTTTTCTATGAAAGCACTCTCCCAAATTTGGACATAGTGCACTCTCGCAAACCGTGTGTAAATTATGATCCCTCAGCATTTTTTCCATATCCTTAATGGCTTTCAAATCAGGAATTTTTTTCTTAAGCCAACGAGGAAGTCTCTTCCTATACATAAATCTTTTAATAATCTTTTGATTTTAAAATTTTTATAATTTTATTGTGTGTAAAGGTCTTCCAATACAACTTAGAGCAGCTTCTACAACTGCTTCTGAAAGAGTGGGATGAGAAGCAATCATTTCTGACAAATCCTTAATTAAAAGTTCACTTTGCATAGCAAACGCAACTAAATGAATTAGTTCAGAGACATCTGGTCCAACCATCTGAGCACCTAAAATCTCTCCAGAATTTTTGTCTGCCACAATTTGTATAAAACCCTCACTCTCATCTATAGCATTAGCCTTTCCACTTGCTGAGAATGGAAAATTTCCTAATGAGATTTCATATCCATTTTCTTTTGCCTGATCAGGTGTTAAACCTATAGAAGAGACTTGAGGATGAGTATATATAGTTATAGGTATCATTCTGTCATCAAAAATAGCTTCATGACCCATAATATTTTCTGCTACTATTTCACCTTGCGCTGAAGCTACATGAGCCAACATCTTTCCTCCAATAAGATCTCCAACAGCATAAATTCCAGGGATATTTGTTTCCATTTTATTATTTACCTTGACAAATCCTCTATCCATCTCAATATTTAAATTTTCAAGACCCAAATCCCTTGAATTTGGAGTCCTACCTATGCAAACAACTACTTTTTTAGCCTTCACATCATCTTTACCCTCAACAGATAAAATTGCAAAATCCTCACCATACTCCTTTACTCCTTCTACTTTAGAATTTGTCAGGAATTTTATACCTTCTTTTTTGAAACTTCTCTCAATATATCTTGACTGTCTTTTGTCCTGTAATGGTAATAGATTAGGTAACATTTCAATAACAGTAATATCAGTTCCTAAAAGGTGAAAGACCATTGCTAATTCACAGGCAACAACTCCCCCACCAACTATCACCATAGAATCTGGAGGTTCATCTAATACCATAAGGTTATCACTTGTTAAAATAGTTGGTTGTTCGAAGTCAAAAATTCGAAGTTTAAATGGTGATGAACCAGTAGCTAAAATAATATTATCTGCCTGAATTCTTTCCTCTCCATTTGCTATTGTGACCTTAATAAGATTCTTGCTCAGAAGTTCTCCTTTACCATAAATTAGATTTACCCCGTTTTTCTTTAATAAAAATTCTATTCCTTTTCTAGATTTTTCAACTACTGAATCCTTTTTTTTCATAAATAATGAAAAGTCAATTTTATCCTTTAATATTTTAATACCTAACTGTTCAGCCTTTCTCATTTTTAAAATAGTTTCTACTGAATTTAACATAGCTTTGGTTGGAATACATCCTAGATTTGTACATGTTCCTCCAAGTAATGATTTTTCAATCAAAGTGACATCAGCTCCCAATTGTGCAGCTCTAATAGCAGCAACATATCCACCTGGACCTGCGCCAATTATCGCAATATTTTTTGAATTGTTTGTCACTTTCTATCCCTCCTTACAAAAGCCCAAAAATTATAATTTTTGGTTTCTATTAGAAATTCATATATAGAAATTTTCTATGATTTAAATTTATAGTATCTATTTTTATAGAAAAAACTCAAGATTATCTCATTGTGATTTTTTTGCGGACTTTAAAGTATTTTTCATCAACATTGCAACAGTCAGTGGTCCCACTCCACCAGGAACTGGAGTTAGATATCCTGCAATTTCTTTAACTTTTAGAAAATCAACATCACCTACTAATGTAGAACCTCTCTTCTCAAAAGCATCCTTTCTCCAATTTAGAAGCTCCTCCGATGCATCCTCCTTTTTTATTCTATTTATTCCAACATCTATAACTATCGCACCAGGTTTAACATATTCATCTGTAACAATAAATGGTTTACCTACTGCTACAATTAAAATGTCAGCTCGTTTCGCAACTTTTGGTAAATCAACAGTTCTTGAGTGACATATAGTAACAGTAGCATGATTATGTAGAAGAAGGAAAGCTACTGGCTTTCCCACAATATTACTTCTGCCAATAATTACTGCTTCTTTACCCTTTATCTCAATTCCTTGTCTTTTTATTATCTCTATAATTCCAGATGGTGTACAGGGATAGAATGTTTCTTCACCAGTTGTGAGTTTTCCAACATTTATTGGATGAAATCCGTCAACATCTTTATCTGGAGAAATAGCAAAAAGTATTTTTTCTGAATTAATATGTTCAGGTAGAGGAAGTTGAACTAATATTCCATGAATATCTTCTCTATTGTTCAATTTATCAACATAATTAAGTAGTTCTTCTTCAGAAATATCCTCAGGCAATTTTATAGTTTCAGAATATATTCCAACACATTCACATGCTCTTGCTTTATTTCTCACATACACCTCAGAAGCTGGATTTTCACCAACTAATATAACACCTAAACCAGGAACTATACCTTTTTCTGATTTTAGTTTTTCAACTCCTGATTTTACCTCTTCCTTTATTTGTGCAGCTAAAGCCCTCCCATCAATAATATTTGCAGTCAAATTATCACCTCTTTCATTTTATATAAGGTTTATTTAATATTAGAATAAATTTAAGGTGAGAAATTATACCCAAAGTTTCCAGTGAACTTTATTTTTGTATCAATTTAATATTTTTTTAAAATAGACCTACTGTGTTTCCATCTTCATCAATATCGACTTTTGTTCCTGCAGGGATACTTGGAAGACCTGGCATGGTTCTCATCTCTCCACAAAGAGGATATAGAAAACCAGATCCCACAGACGCATTAATATCCCTTATAGGAAGAATATATCCAGTTGGTCTTCCTAAAAGTTTAGGGTCATGGGAAAGTGAAAGATGAGTTTTTGCCATACATAAAGGTAATTTATCAAAACCTTGTTTTGTATATAGATCAATTTTTCTATTGGCAAGTGGTGCGTAATCAACTCCTGCTGCACCATAAATCTTTGTTGCTATCGTTTCTATTTTTTCCTTTATTGAAATATCCAGTGGATACAAGAATTTGAAATTATTTGGTTTTTCAGCTGCCTTAACAACTGCTCTTGCTAAATCCTCTCCACCTTTTCCGCCATATCTCCAAACATTACTTAAAACAGCATCCTCTGCACCTGCTGCCAGGGCTTTTTCTTTTATAATTTCTATTTCTTCATCAGTATCGCTGTCAAACTTATTTACACAAACTACTGCTGGTACCCCATGTATCAAGACATTTTCAATCTGCTTCACGAGATTCTCACAACCTTTTGCAACTGCATCAGGATTTGGCTTTTCAATTTCAGCAGTGGGTGGTTTTGCTCCGGGACGAAATGTAAATGCTCCACCATGCATTTTCATTGCTCTTACTGTTGTAACTATAACTACAGCATCTGGTATTAATCCACTTACTCTACACTTAATATTCATAAATTTCTCAGCACCACAATCCGCGCCAAATCCACTTTCTGTGACCACATAATCCCCCAATTTTATAGCCATAAGATCAGCCAATACTGAGCTATTTCCATGAGCAATATTTGCAAAAGGTCCAGTATGAACAAAACATGGAGTGTGCTCAAGTGTTTGAAGTAAGTTAGGTTTTATTGCATCCTTAAGCAATACTGTCATTGCACCAGCACACTTTAAATCCTCTGCTGTAACAGGTTCACCATCATAATTTGAACCAATTACCATTCTACCGAGTCTTTCCCTTAAATCAAATAAGCCATTAGTCAGGGCTAAAATAGCCATTACTTCTGATGCAACTGTGATATCATACCCAGTTTCTCGTGGAACTCCATTAGCTCTTCCACCAAGACCTATTACTATTTTTCTCATTGCTCTATCGCTTATATCAACTACTCTGTTTAGAGTGATAGAAAATGGATTAATATTAAGTTTGTTTCCTTTTAAAATAGAAGTATCCATGAATGCAGCAAGTAAATTGTGTGCAATTCCTACAGCATGAACATCTCCAGTCAAATGAAGATTAAAATCCTCCATTGGAATTACCTGTGAATATCCTCCCCCGGCTGCTCCTCCCTTTATTCCAAAAACTGGTCCTAATGATGGTTGCCTTATACAGGTAATTGCCTTTTTACCAATTTTGTTTAGAGCTTGAGAAAGACCAATTGTAGTTACGGTTTTACCCTCACCTAATGGAGTTGGTGTTATGCATGTTACATCAATATATTTTCCGTTTGGTTTATCCTTATTTCGCTCTAAAATATCTAAGGTTACCTTGGCTTTATACTTACCATATAACTCCAGGTCATCCTCTGTCAGCCCAATAATCTCTGCAATTTCACTTATAGGTTTGATTGGGGCTTCCTGAGCAATCTTTAAATCACTTTTCAAAGTTATCACCTTTCCTTTCATTTTTTATTTTTTTATTTTTTATGAGATTCACTTCCCCCTCTCCTTGCTCCTCTCCCACCAGGGGAGAGGATATAGATGTAGGGCAACCCTTTAGGGTTGCTTTTAAAGTAAAGCTAAAGCCTTGCCCTAATTTTAAGACGAAAGAATATGCCCAAATCTTCTATTAATCTCTAAATTTTATAATTTTGGAGGAATTTTGGTATATCTGCTGCTTCTCTTGGACCTACTGTAACCTTCCAACCGGATTCATCCTCTAATTCACCACTAAGTTGAGCTACATATCCAGGAATAATTATATTTTTATGTGAAACTTTTTCTTCAATTCCCGACTTTTTAACAAATTTTGCTATCCCCTCTGCAATAAATTTCCCAGCTGCCCAGGATGTTAATACAGATTGACCTTCGGTATCCATAATTAAGAGCCATGATGGCACTTTACTTCCCTCAACTTCTCCAGAAACAAGAAAATATGTGAGCGAGAAGTTAGTTGTTATTAATACTGGTGATTTTTCATCAGGATCTCCTATTGGATATATCTTTTCTTCAACACTCATAGGACGTTGGGGATCAGTGTATATATTCTGAGCTAATACAAGAAGAGGATATAGACTTTCTGGTTCAACATTTTTCATTACAATAATTCCTGCATATTTTGCAACAAAAATTGATGCAATTACTGCCTCTTTTATAGCATCATCTGTTAACTTAAATGGAAAAATTATTGTTGGATATCCCAATGCTTGGTTTTTCCTTTCTAAGGCTGCTCTTCTAATATAGATTTGGTGATTAAAGGCTTGCTTTAAATTTTTAGGAGTAGAATCCAGCACAATCTCCTTAAGACCTTCATCAGAAGCTTTTGTTGTTAATGATATTAAATCCTCAATACTTTCGCCCTTTATAAGTAATGGGTAAGAATCTGATTTAGCCAATGAAATAAAATCATTAATATTATCTTTAGTTGCAGACCCTATTAATGGCTTTCTATCAGAACAGAACTGGAGAGCTTGCTTGATAGCCTCTATATCCTCATTTATCAAAATTAGTGAAAGTTTTGTACTCGAAGCAATTTTTTCAACCAACTTAACATATTTTGAAATATCATTTTCCTCAGATTTTAAATAAATTGAATTTGGCTGGAGTAACTCTCCTACTCTTTCCCATTTTTGTGTTTTAATCCTGCTCAGTATATCATCCACTTGACTATCTTCCATGCTATCGGAAATAAAATAAGCAAAAGATGGACGATGTTCAAATCTCTTCTCATGTCTGTAAAGAACAGTTTCTGCTCCAATTGTGAAAGAGAAATCTCCAGTTCCTATAGTTACAGGCATAATTGGAGGTCTGGCAGCATCCTCAAGAGCCTTTTTGGCTTCTTCAGTTACATGAGGACATTTACTCAATTCAATCTTTTTTGCTGCAAGTTGCATTGCAAATGCAAGACATGTAGGGAAACCACAATCCCTGCAATTTGTTTTTGGTAATAACTTAAATATATCAAGTCCTGAAATAGCCATCTTATTTCACCTCCCCACCAAGAAGTTCCTTTATCACTTCTTTTACAATTGTCACAGCCTTTGGATGTCTCATTGTAATAATATCTGAACCAGCAAGAAAGAGACTCATAGCAGTAGAAGCTTCCCATATGATACCTCTTGATTCTTCATCCCCCCATTCAGGGGCTTCTTCTTTAGACAGTCTATTTTCTTTTATCTTCCAAACTTCTCTACCCACTGTATTTATTATCGGATTAGAAACAGCTTTATCTCCCTGATATAATGCTGCTATTCTAAGTCTTTCATTTATACTATATGCATATTCAATTCCATACCCTATAGCACTACAAACTGGATCCATGACAATGCATCCAGGTTTTACACCTAATTGGGTGACCAGGATATTTAACTGTTTTGCTAAATTTATATCTACAGGAGATAGAGTAATTACATTATTATTAAATCCTAATGCTGCTGCAGCTATTGGCTTGTAATTGTCTTCCTCCGCAGCACCTGCTAAAAGATTAGTTTCAGCATTAATTTCAAATACTTTTTTAAGAAGTACTGAATCTTTCTCAAGATTTCCACAACCATAAACTATTAATGGAACTGCTATCTCACCCCTTATTTTCTTTGTAGTTTCAGCAACCTTTATTGGGTCTGCATCCAATCCACCTGGATCAGCACTGGTTAAGTTTAGATTGATTGCTTCCGCATTGTAATCATCAACACATTTCTTAGCCCACAAAATTGGGTCATGAAATACATCTTCATAATATTTTGTAAGCCAATTTGGCCAATTTTCTGGTTTAACATCATAAACCTCAAAAGCTATAATCGGTTTATTGGGAATCTCTCCTTCGAAGTTATGAAAAGGCAAACAGTTTTGACCACCAATTTTTACCTGAGCAGGTTCAGTTCCAATTATAACTTCGTTTATTCTTGAAGCACCAGATTTAATAGGAATCTCAAATGTCAATACTTCACCTCCTAATTTAGAGAAACTATCTAAACAATGGAAATTATTATATCAAATAAATTATTTTAATATTTATTAGATTTTTTAAATTTGAGTTAGCCCCAACTTTTCAATTATAGCATTTATTGACAAAAATGATGCTGAATCTGATGGGAGCTCTAAAATGGATTTTTCATTAAAACTATATTCATTTAAAATCTTGTCTTCTGCAATTGTACCCAGAAGATTTAAATTTTGTTTTTTTATTAGTTCTTTAGTTGCTTCATTTGATAGCAAATTAATTCTATTTAGTACTAAATAAATATTGTTCACATTTAGTTCAAGCTCATAAACCAAATTTCTTATTCTCCCTGCAGTAATTATTCCTATTGGTGTAGGATCAGATATAATAAGCAGATCTTCAATATTTTGTGTGGTTCTCCTACTTAAATGTTCCATTCCAGCTTCATTATCTATTACAATAAATTTATAATTTTTTGATAGCTCATCTACATATCTTCGCAAAACAATATTTGCATAACAATAACAACCCGGTCCCTCTGGTCTACCCATTGTTAATAAATCAAATCCCTTATTTTCAACAATAGATCTTTGAAATTTCAGTTCAAATACTGTTTCTTTGGAGATGCCAGCAGGTATTTTCCCTGATTTGGCTTCTTTTAATACCTCCTCCCTCAAATTACCTATGGTATCCTCTTTTTCAACTCCTAAATAATAGTAAAGGTTCGAGTTTGGATCAGCATCAACAGCAAGCACTGGTATATGTTTTTTTTCTATCAGATATTTTATTATTAAAGCGGAAATAGTTGTTTTTCCTGTTCCACCTTTACCTGAGATAGCAATTGTATGACTCATTCTTATATAAATACTCCCCTTTCTATTAGCATCTTTTTCACTGATGGGAATTCTTCAATGTGGGTGTAAGGAAGAAATAATGATGCAATATATCTTTCATAAAATTTATTGTTATTAAACAATTCTATATAAGTTATATTCCTTGAGATTTTTTCCATCTCTTTGTATTTGTCTCTATTAATTAAAGCTAAATAAGCTCCAGCGACTGATGTATTTCCTAAAAATGTAAATATTTCCTCGGGAAGGTCTGGAAGCATACCAATAATTATCGCATTTTTAACATTGATAAAATGACCAAATCCACCTGCAATAAAAATCTGTTCCAAATTGTCTTTTGTAAGTCCTACCTCTTCTAAAAGGGTTGTTATACCAGCATAAATAGCACCTTTTGCTCTTATTAAGTTATCAATGTCAATTTCTGAAATAACTATATCCTTTTTTGTGGCGGTTTCCTCAGCTTTAGCTATAATATAGTACGGATTTACCTTATCAATTACGATATAAGGTGAATTTAAATCTGTGTTAAATTTTCCTTTCCTATTTATAATTCCAGTTATGTAAAGTTGACCCAGTAAGTCTATCATTGCTGATCCACAAATTCCCTTGGGCTTCAACCCACCTATTACCTTAATATATGATTTTAAGGTTTTTGGATCTATTTTAACAACTTCAATTGCACCTCTAATCGCTCTCATTCCATCTTTAACTCCTCCACCTTCAAAAGCTGGACCTGCTGAACAAGATGTAGATACCATCCATTGTGAATTACCAATTACTAACTCACCATTTGTACCTATATCCAAAAATAATGTTAATTTTTCCTGTTCAGCTAATTTTGAAACAAGCAATCCAGCAGCTATATCTCCACCAACATAACTTGCTACTGAAGGAGCACATCTTACAATTGCTTTAGGTGTATGTTCTAAAAATATTTCTTTTGAACTAACTGGTGGAAATATATTTGCTACAGGTACATATGGCTCCTCCCTCAAATATTTAGGTGACACTCCATGCAAAAAATGCAACATAATTGTATTTCCTGCACAAACAATTGAGTGTATCTTTTCTGGATTTACTCCTGCTCTTTTACAAACTTCAAATACTAATTCATTGATAGTTTCAACAATTAATCCTTGTAAAACCTCCAATCCAGCACCTTTTAATGAGTAGACAATCCTTGATATTACATCCTCCCCAGCTCTTATCTGCTTATTATACTCAGATGCACTAGCAAGAATTTTTCCATTATTTAGATTAACTAAATATACTACTACTGTAGTAGTTCCAACATCCAAAGCCAATCCATAACTCTCTCTGGTAGTATTTCCGGGTTCTATATCAATTAAATCCTTTGAAATCTCGTCTAAGGTAACAGTTATCGTCCATTTTCCTTTTCTTAATGTACCAGGTAATTTCTTAAGAATTTCTAAAGGAATAAAGCAATCTTCTAAACCTAATTGTTGCTTTAGTGCTATCTCTAATCTATATTTATCAGAACTACTCCTACCAATTAAAGGAGGTTCTACAGTCATTAACCTTTTTACAACTCTTGGAAGAATTTTAACATCTCTAATATCTAATCTTTTTATCCCCGCTAATACTTTCTCAGTTGGTTCCAATTTCATTGTATCCTTTACTAAAAGACCTTCCTGAATCGATGCTTCCTCAATTTCTATAACTATAACTTCAACAATTAAATCACTTTTAGGATATGTCTGACATGCCAAAACATATCCTCTCTCCTTATCCTCAGAACTTAGAAGTTCGCTCTGAACTTTCTCTACCTGTCCAGATTTTAAAATTACCTTACACCTTCCACATGTTCCCACTCCCCCACATTCAGAATCAAGAAAAATTCCCGCATTCATAGAAGCATCAAAAATGGTTTCACCTTTAAATATATATATAGATTTATTCTCCGGTAAAAAAGTTACCTTATATCTTTTTTCAGAGACCTTTTTAGACATTTACTTCCCTTTTAAAAATTTTTCTTTTATAATTTATTGATATTTTTTTGTAATAATTATAACTTATATATACTATAAACGAGATAGGTTTACAGTTTGTTCCTTAAAAAAGAGTTTAATTAAATTATTAAAAGTACATTCAAAATACATAACTATTTAAAAAATTTTAACTAAATTGAAAATATCTTTATATTTTATTACAACTAATTGATATAATGAAATAAAAATTTAATAATAATATCAAATCCTTCTTTAGATTTTTTAGATTTTTTTAATATCTAAAATATAAAAAATAGTAATATTGGTCAACTCCATAATATTAGGATACAAAACTAAAAAAATATGGTTAACTAGGAGGGAGAAATGAAAATTATTTAAAGGAGTAAATATGGGTTCTTTAATTAAGAAAAGAAGAAAGAAAATAAAAAAACATAAACATAAAAAACTAAGAAAATCAATGAGACGCAAAAAGCGTAAATAGTTTATATAATTTTAAAAATAAAAAGATTTATTTTGTTACTCTATCCAACTTTGCATAGTTCAAAAGGAGATGTTTTAAACCAAAATCGTCAAAGAGAACATATGCTTCGGTATCATTAATAATTTCCTTTAAGTCCAATATTTCACCCATTCCCCATTTCTTATGAACTACTCTATCACCAATATTAAATTTTTCTAACTTTTCTCTAATTACTCCTAATTCAGGTTCTTTTACTTCCTCAATAAACTCATCGGGAATTTCTCTTAAGAATCTGGATTCTGGATTAAAATATATACCCCCATATAAATTCCTGGAAATTGCATATACCATATATAGTAACTTCTTTGCTCTGGTCATACCCACATAGCACAATCTTCTTTCTTCTTCTAATTGTCGGATATCATCTAAAGATAAGGCGTGAGGAAAAATTCCTTCTTCCATTCCAACTATAAATACCACTTTAAATTCCAATCCTTTCGCATTATGAAGTGTCATCAATGTTAGAAAATTTTCACCTTCTTTATATGTATCAATATTTGCAATAAGTGACATCTCTTCCAGAAATTGATCCAAATCTCCCTCAGGATTTTCACTTAAAAACTCCTTTACTACTGTAAGAAGTTCTTTAAGATTTTCTATTCTGAATTGCGCTGCTAATGTCTTCTCATCCTCTAACTCTTTTATATATCCTGTCTTAGTCCAAACCTCAACTAAAAATTTATCTAAACCGTTCTTTGATGAATAATCTCTTAGATAATCTATCATCTTAATAAATTTTTTTATTTTTGTCCTCATATTTATAGAGAGTAAATGATTTTCTTCGTATTTCTGCAAAGATTCATTAAAGGTTATATTATTTATCTTAGCAAACTTTGATATAGCAGAAATAGTCATCTTCCCTATCCTTCGATGAGGTACATTAATAATTCTGTGAAGACTAACTATATCATTAGAGTTAGAAATTAATCTTAAATATGCTGTAATATCTTTTATTTCCATCCTGTCATAAAATCTTACACCACCAACAATCTTATAAGGAATACCTTTTTTTAAAGATATATCTTCTATAACTCTTGATTGAGCATGTGTTCTATAAAATACAGAAAAATCATTATATTTAAAATCCCTATTTTTTATTAATCTTTTAATTTCATGTATAACAAATGATGCTTCATTGTGCTCATCCTCAGCTTCAAATATAAAAACTTTTTTGCCTCTCTCATTATCCGTCCAAAGATTCTTTCCCTTTCTTGAAAAATTGTTTTTGACTACATTATTTGCTGCACCTAAAATTAATTTTGTTGAACGATAATTCTGTTCTAACTTAATAACTTTCGCATTTGGATAATCATGCTCAAATTCAAGTATATTTCTGATATCTGCTCCCCTCCAGCTATAAATGCTTTGATCATCATCTCCAACCACATAAATATTCTTATTTTTAGAAGCAAGTAAATTGACTAAGTAATATTGTGCTCTATTTGTATCCTGATATTCATCCACTAATATATATTTGAATCTATCTTGATATTTTTTAAGCACGGAAGGAAAAAGTCTGAAGATAATTACAGTTAGCATAATAAGATCATCAAAATCAAGTGCATTTGCTTTGAATAGTCTTTCCTGATATCTGCTATAAACATCAGATGCAATCTGTTGATAAAGATCTGATACAGTTTCGGGGTATTTCTCATGATCGATTAATTCTTCCTTTGCAGCACTTATCAAGTTTAATATTGCTTTTGGATTAAATCTTTTGCGGTCTATATCAAGTTCTTTCATACATTCTGTTACGAGCTTTATTTGATCAATCTCATCATAAATAACAAAGTTCCTACCATAACCTAACCTTTCAATCTCATTTCTTAATATCTTTGTACATGTTGAATGAAAAGTTTTAATCCAAATATCTTGAGCATTTTCACCAATAAGTCGCTCAACTCTTATTTTCATCTCGTTTGCAGTTTTATTTGTAAAGGTTATTGCTAATATTTCTTGTGGTGTAGCTAATTTTTGCTCAAGAAGATATGCTACTTTGTAGGTGATTACTCTTGTCTTCCCAGTACCTGCTCCAGCAAATATAAGTAGTGGACCATTATTATAAACTACTGCTTTTTTTTGAATCTGATTTAAATCATCTAAAAAATTATTCTTCAACTATTTAACCTTTTTAAATAGAAAAATATCCCACATCTTAGATGATAAAGGGGGCCAGATGAGGGATATTTTCTATAGATACTTATTAATTTTTTTTTACATCATTCCAGGTGGGTATCCACCTGGCATTGGTGGTGTTTCTTTCTTTTCTGGAACTTCAGCTGCAATAACCTCAGTTGTGAGAAGCATTGCAGCAATGCTTGCTGCATTTTGTAGAGCAGCTCTTGTTACCTTAGCTGGGTCAATTATTCCAGAATCTACCATATTTACATATTTTCCTGTTAAAGCATCAAGTCCTTCACCTTTAGGTAATTTCTTAACCTCCTCTACTATTAATGCACCTTCATAACCAGCATTATTAGCAATCCATCTAATCGGTTCAGTTAGAGATTTCTTAACAATTAAGACACCTGTTTTTATATCTCCATCAAATTTGGTTTCATCTATTGCTGAAATTGAATCAATTAATACTACTCCACCACCAGGTACTATACCTTCCTCAACAGCAGCTTTAGTTGCTGAAAGAGCATCTTCAATCCTGTGCTTTTTTTCTTTAAGTTCAGTTTCAGTTGCAGCACCTACTTTGATTACAGCAACTCCTCCAGATAGTTTCGCCAATCTTTCTTGTAATTTTTCTCTATCAAATTCTGAATCACTCTGCTCAATTTCAGCCTTTATCTGCTTTATTCTTCCTTTTATATCATCAACTTTACCTTTACCTTCAATTATTGTTGTATTTTCCTTATCTATTTTTACTTGTCTTGCTCTTCCTAACATATCAAGTTTGACATTTTCTAATTTTATTCCTAATTCTTCACTGATCATTGTTCCACCAGTTACTACGCCTATATCCTGTAACATTTCTTTTCTTCTATCACCAAAACCTGGGGCTTTTACTGCAACACAGATAAATGTTCCTCTAATTTTATTAACAACAATAGTTGCCAGTGCCTCTCCTTCAACATCTTCAGCTATTAATAGTAAAGGTTTTCCTGCTTGCATTACCTTTTCTAAAACTGGAAGCAATTCAGCAATTGCTCCTAATTTTTTATTCAGTATTAATATATATGGTTCATCAAGAACAGCTTCCATTCTCTCAGCATCTGTTACCATATATGGGGATATATAACCTCTGTCAAATTGAAGACCCTCCACAACCTCAATTTCAATCCCAAATTTTTGTGATTCCTCAACTGTAATAACTCCATCCTTCCCTACTTTTTCCATAGATTCAGCTATTTTCTCTCCAATTTCTGGATCATTTGCAGAAATAGCAGCAACTTCAGCTATCTTCTTTTTCTCAGTTGCTATTGACTGACTCATTTTATGAATCTGTTTTACAGCCATTTCAACACCTTTTTCTATCCCTTTTTTTAATAACATAGGATTTGCTCCAGCTGCCACATTTCTAAAGCCTTCTCTAATCATAGCTTGAGCAAGCAAAGTAGCTGTGGTAGTACCATCTCCAGCAACATCGTTTGTTTTTGTAGCTACCTCTTTTAGTAACTGAACTCCAACATTCTCCCAAACATCTTCAACATCAATATCCCTTGCTATTGTTACACCATCATTAGTAATAGTCGGTGAACCAAATTTTCTCTCTAAAACTACATTTCTTCCTTTTGGACCTAATGTTATTTTTATCGCATCAGCTAATTTGTTAACTCCTCTTTCTAAAACTCTCCTTGCATCTTCGCCAAATTTAATCTCTTTTGCCATATATTATTCCTCCTTTTAATTATTTTTTTATTATAGCAAGTATATCACTTTCTCTTAAAATTAAGTGTTCTTTGCCTTCTATTTTTACTTCAGTTCCACCATATTTTGAGTAAATAATTTTATCCCCAACCTTAACATCCAGAGGGATTCTCTTCCCTTCTTCAAACCTTCCTGGTCCTACAGCTATCACTTCACCCTCTTGTGGCTTTTCCTTAGCTGTGTCAGGAATAACTATCCCACTTCTGGTAATATCTTCACTCTCTTTTGGTAGAACAATTACTCTATCTCCAAGTGGTCTTAATTTCATAATGTTTCTCTCCTTTCTAATTATATTTTTTTGTCAAAAGACTTTAAATTGAGAACTTAATTCTTAAATGATTTTTTAAAAATACAAAATTATTTTATAAATAGTTCCTACCATACAAATTTTAGCACTCCTTAAGAAAAAGTGCTAAAATTATTATATATCTTATATGACAATTTTTCTAAAATCAATATTATATATTCTATAATTATTTTCAATAAAAAACAACAATTTTTTATTAACTTGTAATAACTTATTAGAAATGACCCTTTTAAATTAAATAGAAATTACCTTTCTTATTAATTTGACACTAATATTTTAAAAACTTTATTAAATAATAAATTCAGAGGAGCCTAAAATTGGTAAAAGACACATATATTAATGACGTTTCAAGATATGATGGAAAGAAAGTAATAATAAAAGGATGGTTGTATAATAAACGTTCAAGTGGAAATATAGTATTTCTTTTAATAAGAGACGGTACAGGAATAATGCAATGTGTTGTTTCAAAAAATAATGTAGATAATAAAGTTTTTGAATCAGCTCAAAAAATAACCCAGGAATCATCTTTAATAGTTACAGGTAATGTTCATAAGGAAGAAAGAGCTATTGGAGGATACGAACTTTTTATTAATGATATAAAAATCTTGCAGATTGTATCTGATTATCCCATAACTCCAAAATCCCATGGAGTAGGATTTTTAATGAAAAATCGTCACCTCTGGCTTAGATCTAAAAAACAACATGCAATACTAAAAATAAGAGCTGAAGTAATAAAAGCCTGCAGAGAGTATTTAGATAAAAATGGATTTATTAATATAGATACTCCTATATTAACACCTGCTGCTTGCGAAGGAACAAGCACTTTATTTGAAACAAAATATTTTGACCAGATGGCATATCTTAGCCAAAGCGGACAATTATATAATGAAGCAACTATAATGTCTTTTGGAAAAGTTTATTGCTATGGCCCAACATTTAGAGCAGAAAAGTCTAAAACCCGAAGACATTTAATGGAATTCTGGATGATAGAACCAGAAATGGCATATTTTGATTGGGAAGATAATATTGAGATACAAGAGGAATTTGTTACTTATATTGTTCAAACAGTTCTAAAAAATAGAAGAAATGAACTTGAAATATTAGAAAGAAATTTAAGTAAACTAGAAATTATAAAACCACCATTTCCAAAGATATCTTATGATGAAGCATTAGAGATATTAAAAAAGAAAAGTAAGGACATAAATTGGGGTGATGATTTTGGAGCTGGTGAGGAAACTATAATTTCTAAAAGCTTTGATAAACCTGTTTTTATCCATCATTATCCAATGAAGTGTAAGGCATTCTATATGAAACCAGACCCTGAAAGACCTGATGTTTCTCTAAGTAATGACTTAATTGCACCAGAAGGTTATGGGGAGATTATCGGGGGTGGTCAAAGAATAGATAACTTAGAATTGTTAGAAGAGAAAATAATGGAACATAATTTACCGAGAGATGCTTTTAAGTGGTATTTAGATTTAAGAAAATACGGAACAGTTCCTCATTCAGGATTTGGCTTGGGAATTGAAAGAACAGTAGCCTGGATATGTAAATTAAAACATATCCGTGAAACTATCCCGTTTCCACGATTACTTTACAAAATCTACCCATAATAAAAATTATCTATGTCCATTCGCTTCGCTCAGAGCCTGGCCTGAAAGGAGATCCTTCGCTAACGTTCAGGACAAGCTTAGCGAATGTGCTCAGAATTACAATTTAATTGTTTCTATCATTGATGGTTTAAATGGGTAGCTTTAAAATTATCCATATAAAAAATATTAAAAGACATATATAGGAAAAAATATCACCATATTTAGAATAGAAGGTTTGTTCTGGCATAAAGTATACAGATGTAGTTAAAGTGCAAGCTTCATTTTTACGTGTAGCATCTAATTCCTTTCCATTTGGAGCAAAAACACCCGAAATTCCAGTATTTGCACATTGCACAAAATATACTCCATTTTCTACTGCTCTTACTCTACCCATATAGAAATGTTGTTCAAGTTCAATGCTATTTTTAAACCAACCATCGTTTGTGACCACAAATAAAATTTGAGCTCCATTATTTCTCAATTTTCGAGGTATCTGTGGTAGAGCAGATTCAAAACAAATTATTGAACCAATCTTACCTTGAGAAATTGGAAAAACTGTATATTTTTTACCTGCTACTACATCTTCTCTTAATAATCTTAGAGGACCAATATTACCTATAAATCTTCTTGCTGGCACAAATTCGCCAAATGGTATGGGGTGAATTTTCTCATATACATCTATCAGCTTTCCCTTTTTATCCAGTAAAATTACGGAATTATGTAAATTCCCCTCCTCATTTCTGGTAAAAACCCCTTTAAGAAGATTTGTTTTTATCTCACCAAGCAATTTTTTTGTCCAATTAAAATATAAATCTGTTTCATCCTCTATAAATACTAAAGAGGTTGCAGATTCAGGAAAAACAATTAAATCGGGGTTATTCTTTGCAGCTTCTATAGAAAGATTTTCCAAAATTTCTAATATGGAATCTATGTGTTGACCTGATATTTTTATACTCTGAGGTATATTAGGTTGTATCAGCGATATTTCTATTTTATTTAGATTTTCAAAAAAAATGTTTTTAGGATTATTGTTTAAAAAAGTAAAAAAACCGTATATAAGAATTAAAATAATCAAAATAATTGAGGAAAATAAATATTTTGAATTATAAAGCAACCATCTCTTTTTTCTGAAAAATCTTATTAAATGCTTTATAAGACTACCTAAATTTTTAAAACTACTTATCTGGAAAAGTTGAAGTGCCTCTAAAACAGTCATATTAAAGAAAACTATCAAAAAAGACACTCCGTAGACTCCAGTTATTCTTACTATCTGAAGCAAAGGCAGAAAAAAGTGTTGAGAGTTTCCTAAAATTCCCCATCCAAAAGCCAGTGGAGTAAGAGACCATAAAAATTCAAATATTACCCAAAATGTTGAAATTAAAAGAATTCTTATCCATGATTTTGTTTCTCTTAATAAAAGATGTAGAAAAAAACTAAGAATTGAAAAATAAATTGAACATAGTATAGTTAAACCTATCCATGCAATTGGAGTAACATACCAATTCCAATACATCTGACCACCAAAGAATAAAAAGCCAGTAATAAAACCCAAAAAAAATGCTTCTTTTTTTGTGCAATAATATAAAGAAAAGAGTAAAGGTATAAGTGCAATCCATGCTAAAAATCCGTATTTTGGAAAAGATACTGCCAGAAGAATTCCACTTATTACACAAAACACTATTAAGATATTTCTTCTCTTTAAAAATCTTTTTATCAACATCTCTTCTGCTTTTATAAATATTTTATTAATGAGATTGCTTCGTCGCTTACGCTCCTCGTAATGACAAATTAAAAATTTCATGTTTTTAAAGAAATCTGTGAATATGCATCTATATCTATATTACTTATCTGACCTTTCTTTAATTTGTAATAAGCAAGACATGCCACCATTGCAGCATTATCTGTACAATACTCCTTGGGAGGATAAATAGCATCAACACCATAAGATTCTGCTCTTTTTTTCATCTCGCTTCTTAAATAACTGTTTGAGGATACACCCCCAGCAAGTGCAATAGTTGGAACTTCGTAACTTAATGCAGCTCTTAAAGTTTTTTCCACTAAAACATCCATTACAGCTTTCTGAAAACTTGCAGCTAAATCTGGTATATTCTTTCGAGAAAGCAAAGTCTTATCCTTTCTTACCATATAAATGACTGCAGTTTTTAAACCACTAAAGCTAAAATTTAAACCTTTTTTCAGCATCGGTCTTGGTAATTTATAAGCATCAGCATTTCTATTAATTGATATTCTTTCAATAGCTGGTCCCCCAGGATAACCAATATTTAGAAATCTGGCTATTTTATCTAAAACCTCCCCGGCTGCATCATCTAAAGTTGAACCTAAAATTTCAAACTCATCATTCTCTTTTAAAAGGTAAATTGATGTATGACCTCCAGATGCAACCAAACTTACAATAGGTCTCTTGATATCGGGATTTTCTATAAAATTTGCATACATATGACTTAATACATGATTAACCCCAATTAACGGAATGTTTAAACTATAGCAAATTGCTTTTGCTGCTGCCAATCCAATAAGTAGTGAACCAATCAGACCTGGTCCATTGGTTACGCCAACAGCAGTTAAATCTTTAAAATCCACATTTGCTCTTTTTAGGGCTTGCTTTATTACAATATTTATAAGCTCTATATGTTTTCTTGATGCAACTTCTGGTACTATACCACCAAAACCTTCATGTAGTTCTTCCTGCGTAGCTATAATATTTGATAAAACTTTATGACCATCCTTCAAAACTGCTGCTGTTGTATCATCACAGGATGTTTCTATACCTAAAATTATATTTTTACCTATCAAAATATATATTCCCTTCTTTCAATACTCTTTTTAACAATTCTGTAATGTCTTCATTTGTGAAACTGATTATGTTTTACGTTCTCTCTCTAATTTTAGAATTATATTTTTATATTCATAATTTGTAATATCATCTACCACCATTACTAAGGCATCCTCACCACTATCTGAATAATATCCTCTTATTTTTCCAGCAGTAAAAAAATTAAATTTCGCATAAAATTTTTGTGCAATTATGTTTGACTGTCTTACCTCCAAAAATAATCTTGTTATCCCCCTTTTTATTGCCTTCCTGATTAATGAAATCAATAACAATGTTCCTATTTTTTTCCTTTTAAAGTCAGACCTTACCGCTATTGTAGTAATATGCCCACTTTTATTTTTTTTAACTATTCCTGTATATCCAATAACCTCATTGTTCTTTTTTGCTACAAGGTATATATTAGATCTCCTTCCTAATAATTGTGACACAAAACTTTTCCTGCTCCATGGAGTTGGAAAAGTCTCAACTTCAATAGCATAAACCTGATTTATATCTTTAATACTCAAAGGATAAATTTTTATTTCACTTAAATCATAACGGTTCATAGAATGAAATATTCAATAATATTTAAAATATGAATGAAATGGTTTATAAAATATATTTATAAAAGACTTAATCTATTTTCCAAATGGTTTAAACTTTCTTACATATATTGGATTTAGTTTTATATAATCATCAATCACTTCTTTACCACATTTTTGAAAAGCTAAAATATTTATAGCGCTAGCTTTTGGTACAATCACATCTCTCAAAATCATCACTTTTTCCTCTTTTTCAAATTTACTGGTAATAAACGGGTAGTCAATTAAAATATTTCCACAAAGAACTACCTTTTTATACATTCCAATTAATTTGAATACCTTTTGTTCTAATTCATCCATTTTCATTAGTTCATCTTCGCAAATCTTATTCAAAGTACTGTTCCTGCAAGTGAAAAAGGAGCAATATACTTCTTCCCTTTTAGCATTTATTAAAGGAAGGATACATAATTCTTCATTCTGAATATTTTCATTTTTTAATTGATAAATTAATTTCATTGCTTGATATGCAAGAGCATGCGAAGATGTGATTCCTACAATATCTATAGAATTCACCTGGCTAAAGGTTTTTACCACTGTTAACCCTATTCTTGTTCCAGTGAACATTCCTGGCCCTATATCAACTCCAACTAAATCTATTTGACTTAAACTTAATTTATTTTTTTTCAAGATATGGTCAATCTTTGGAATTATTTTAACAACATGGGAATTTTCATAATTCCCTGAAACCTCCTCTAAAAGCTTTTCATCTTCAGATAATGCTATTGACATTTTTGGAGTAGTTGTTTCAATTCCTAATATATACATATTTAATCCGTCACCTTCACAAATTTAGATTTATTAATAGCTTTGTGGTATACTTTCGCAGACATTTTCGGTCAAGAAAGTATACCCAAAGCATTCATCACCCATTTTTATAAAAATTAAATAATCAACCTAATTTTATTCAATCGTTTTTCCCAACTTTTTCCATTAGGGACAATTTTTATTTTTCTTTTTTTATTCTCATAATAATCAAAATTTACCTGAAGATGGTCAAAGGCTAATAATTCTTTCATCTTATTTCCCCACTCTATAACTGTCACCCCGTCAGCATATTGAAACTGGTTAAATCCTATATCCTC
>JAHJRV010000095.1 GCA_018830725.1 Actinomycetota bacterium
ATAAATCACTTGCCTAGAAAAGCTGATATTGAGTTAAAAGATAAGAAAGATAGTATAAAAATAAGATGTCGAAATAGTAAATACAATTTGTTGAAAATTTCAGAATCAGTTATTGAAAATGTATTTACTCATGCACCTTCTGAAGCTAAATTCAAAAAATTGACTGCAGTAAATTTTGGTGTATTTAAAGAGCGTTTATCAAAAGCTCTTAATTTTACTAAAAAAGGGGAAAAATATGATGTATCACAACTACTAGGTGTACTTTTCTATTTCAATGGTAATTTGAATATGACTGCAACTAACTCTTATTATCTATACACAACAGAATTAAAAAATTCTAAGGGTAAAGAATTTAGTACTATATTAGATTCTGATGACCTTAGTGCAATACTACCACTCGATTACTCTAACTTCACAGATGTAGTATTCTTTATGTCTGAAAATTCAAAGATTGTGAAAATAGTTATTGATAAAAATGAGTTCTATTTTACCCCTATTTCTGGTAAATACCCAGATTTTCAGGATTTTCTTGATGAAACAATAAATTATAAAAGTAAATTCGATGTAGAAACAGAACCTTTATTAAAATCAATAGAACTTGCTAATCAGGTAGAAAGTTGCACGTCAATTAAAATAACACCAAAGAAAATTAAAGTCAGCACTAACGGTAACAAAAATGCAGACAATTTTGAAAATATAATAAGTTGTACTTCTAATTCTTCGGGTAATGTTAATTTTAACGCTAACTTTATGACTAAAATACTAAAATCTGTTTCTGTAAAAGAACTGAGTATGTTTTTTACTAAAGATGTAAATAAGCCTATTAGGATAATACCTAAGGATTCTAATGATGAGGTATTCCTGCTCGCCCCGATGAATACAGATAATTAGTATTTTTTATAATGTAGGGCTGGCTATATTAATTTGTAGTCAGCCCTCTTTATTCTCTTTTACCTACCAAATTACCTCTTTCTTAACTCTTTCTTACTTCTTTCTTTCCTACCTAATTACTTATCTTTTAAAAATCATTTTTTTATTACATCACACTTTATTTTAATAAAATAGAGTTGTGAACTTTAAATGTTTAGCACCTATTTTCCCTCCCAATGCTCCTTCAATTAACTTGCCTAATATCCTGTCTAATTTCCTACCTTATTTCTTTTCTTTTTTAAATCCATATTTTTTAAATAAATTTCTAAAAATAATATTGACATAATATTGAAAGTTATGTATTATATGGTATATAATGGTAAATATATAAGATTTAAATTGAAAGAAGGGGCAAAGTGATTTTAATTTTTTTAATTATAATTTTTATATTTATTCTAATTTTACTTTACTTTACGCTTAATCCTTACATAATAAAAAACTACATTATAAATACAAATACAAAAAATAATGAATTAAAAACACTAAAGATTACCCTGCCCACTAATATTGAAAGTGATTTTGCATCAGTTAATCAATTTATAGACAATTTATCAGTTCTTTATGATTATCTCAATGCTAATAAATTTAAATTTTTAAAAGTCCTTAGATTCCCTCCAACTATAAATTTTACAATTTTATCTGAAAAAAAAGAGATATATATTTTTATAGAATATCCTGGTAATTTAATAAATTTTAAAAATGAGATAGAGTCTATTTTTAAGGTAGGCTGTTATGAAGAAGTAACTATTGAAGAAGTACAAAGCAATTATTTAGATAAATATTTCATAAATAACAATTTTAATTATAAATGTGTAAAAGCATCGCCATTAACTTATCTGCCGTTTTCTGACCATAGCAAATTAAATTACAACTCTTCCCCATACACTACTATTTATGAATTTTTAAATAGGCTTACAGGAGATGATATAGCCATTGTTCAATTTACAATAATGCCAGCTAGTAATAGTTATAGAAAATTGATGAAAGCAAAGAAAGAATTAGTTTCTAACCCAGAAAAAAGTATTAAACATATTAATAGATATCAAAGAACCCCACTTGCTCCTGTTCGCGTTGATCAGGAAAAATATCAAACTTATGAAAATAAATTTATATCTTATTTATTTGATACTCAAATAAAAGTAGCTTCAAATAGCGAAAATGGTTTTTCTTGTGTTAGTGCATCTCTAAGTACATGGAAGCATCCAGATACTACTATAAAATTAGTCAATTATAAAAGGGGAATATTGTCTATATTAAATAGATTACTTTTAGGTAAAAATAATTTAATTCTTTCAACAAGAGAGTTATCAGAGATAATGCATTTTCCTGTAAAAGTACCTGAAAGAATAAAACAGTCAGGTTCAAAAAAGTTATCTGCTCCCAATGAATTAATAGATAGGTTTAATAAATTAAAAGATGATTTTAAAGTTCTAATAGGTATAGATCCTAATGGAAATCAGATAGTTATGGGTAGAAATAATATGAAGCGGGGTGTTTATATTATCTCTGTGCCTCGAATGGGCAAAACTATAATTCAAAAAAACATGGTTTTTTCTCTAATTGATTATGGCAAAGATTCAATAGTGATTATAGAGCCACATGAGGGTTTGTATAAAGCTGCAACTTATTATGCCAAAGCTAACGGTAAAGAAGACAGGCTTATTTTAATAGATCCTAATAATTCTGAAAAATTTATTGCTGTTAACCCATTAAGACTAACTGAAACAGAAATTAAATTTTATGAGGGAAGAATCGATGAATTGCTAACTAGAAGAGTAGAAACATTTGCAGAAATTGTTGACAATATATTCGAGTGGAGAAAATTAGCTACAAGAGCAGCGCCTATACTGAATAATATTTTAAAAGTGTTTATTGAAGCTAATTATCATAGCAACGCAGATTTAACCTTACTTGAAATATCAGACTACATAAGAAAGAAAAGATTTAGAGAACACGTAATAAGTTTGTGCCCAAAAGAAAAACAGAAAAGTTATATAGAAGATTTTAATTACATTGAAAGACAAGAGCCTAAAAATAGACGAGCAAGGATATTTGCACCACTGGAAAGTAAAGTAGATCAGTTGCTTTCTTCTGAAATTTTGAAATATATGACCTGTCAAAGGGATAATATCCTAGATTTACCTGAGTTTTTTGATAAAGGTTATTACATATTTGTAAACGCTCAGGAGGGAATATTAGGGATAGAGCATGTTAGATTTTTAGCAACATATATGAGTTCGTTAGTAAGACAAGCTGTAGTATTGCGTGGATTAGATTATAAAAAAGATGTTTTTTTGTTTTATGATGAGTTTCAAAAATTTTGTTCAAAGCAGGTAACTGAAGATTTTGCTGAGATTAGAAAATATGGACTTAACCCATGCGTTAGCCACCAACATCACTCGCAACTTTATAGAACGGATTTTAGAGGTCATCTTTTAGATTCACTACTTAATAATTTCGACGAAAGGATAGTTGGGAGACTTTCAAACCCTGAAGATGCAAGTAAAATGAGAGATTCTATGGAAGCACAGCATTCTCAAAAAAAATATAAATTGCACCCAAAAGATATAACTGAACTTGAAGATTACTATTTTTATTATGATTCTGTTGAAGGAAGAACACCGCTTGATCCTGTATCGGTGAGAATTTACCCGCCTTTATTAAAAAATGTAAAAAATGAAATAATAAAAAATCCTGATAAAAAAAGAGATATACAGAAGTTGAGTGATAAATATGTAGAATTTGAAAAAAATATAGATTTAAAAGAAATAGTAAAAAATAATCCGTATTTAAATAAACATGGAAAAACAAGGGAAGAAATAAAAGAAGAGATATTAGAAAGGAAGAAAAAATATAATCTTGTATTACCTGAAAGATTAGCTGTCAAACATGATAAAGAGAAAAAAGAGGAGTTATTAGAAAAATATCTTGAAAAAGAAAAAAATGAGATTGTAAAAGAAACAGTAGTTGTGCCTACAACATCTGAAAATATACTTGAAGAGAAAGAACCCAAAAAAGAATTCGATAATAAAGATATATTAATGTTAATTTACAAGTGTAGATTCATAAATTTTAGACAGGCATTGGAATTTTTTGGGAATAATATTAATAAATCAGCTCTTTACAATAGATTTAGTAATTTAAAAAAACAGTTATTTGTAGAAGTAAGCAATTTGCCCTTTGAAGATCAAAAAATAGAAAGCAAGAAGGGATATGGAAAAAATAAAGCTTATTTTTTAACCCAAAATTCTCTAAACGAAATATTATCATTGCTATATAAAGAAATAGATAGAACAAAAAGAAGAATGATTAATAACAAGATAATTAACACATATAGAAAACTAAAGAGCATAGATAAACACGAACAATTTTATGGTAGTGTTTTTCACACATTTAAAACTAATGACATAATACTGGAAATTAAAAAAATAGATCACAGCACTATGAATTTTAAGTTAAACAATTTTGAAGTGGAGCCAAGACCAAAATATGCAGGATTTGATGGGGAAGGGGTGGTTAGGAAGATAAAACCTGATTTGATATTTGAGTTTTCCGTATATTCTAAAAATGTAGGGTGGACTAGTTATCATTATATATTAGAGAATGATATGGGAACAGAAACTTTCAAAATATTA
>JAHJRV010000096.1 GCA_018830725.1 Actinomycetota bacterium
ACAATATTATTATAGAAATTATAGTGCTAATAGTTACAAATAATTCATATTTTGTGCCTGGATAAATAAATGGGATTTTAGTGATGTTTAAAAAATTAGCTGCAAGTCTTAAAAACCAATTAACACCTAAAAAACAAACCAAAAATATAATAACTGCCTTTATAACAAATAGAGTAAAATTTCTGTCAAATTTTGTATCTGAAATAATTTTTTCTTCCACAGTTTTTACTAAAAAATTAAAAAATTATCTAAAAATCCTATTTATTATATCATCAAAAACTATTATAGCATTATTTAACAGCAGTTTTTTTGATAGAGATACAAGTTGTTATGTATATACTTAGTACTTCTTCTTATAAATTTAATATGTTGATTGCGATAATTAGGGGGGGGTGTCAATAAAAGGTGAGGGGTAAGGGGGAATAGGGGTAAGTGATATAAACAAATTAACTTCTATTAAAAAAATTATTTCTTGACAAAGCAAACAAATGAGTGGTAAGATTTTATTGATTAACGAACATATGTTTGTATATCTAAAAGAAAGTCTAATTAGGAATAAATTAGAAAGAAACCCGACGGCTTTAGTCGTTGGATGAATTGCGTTCATCAAAATATTTACGGAAGAATAAATCTTAATGTATTATGTGAAGGAGGTGATTAAAAATATGAAACTAACACTTAAATATAAGATTAATTTAACAAAAGAGCAGGAAGATGTTTTGCGAGATTTGTGTTTTTATGCTACCAAACTATACAACACAGACAACTACATGCGAAGAGATGAGTGGGAGAAAACAGGTAAAATACCTTCCTGGTATGACCAAAAGAAAGCACTGATAAATAACCACTGGAAAAATATGTTACCCTCACAAACTGCACAAGCAGTGATTAAGACACTTCAAGATAATTATGTTTTATGGTTTAAGTTAAGAAAGACAGATAAAGATGCAAAACCTCCGAGGTTTCGTAGTAAGAACATGTTAAGTCCATTAACATTCTATCAACAATTTAAGATTGATGGGGATATAATAACACTTACAATGTCAAGAAAATACAGAAAAGAGAAAGGAATAGATAAACTTATTTTAAGGATAAGTAAATGGAGAGATATAAATGGTACTCCAATAATGTGTAATATTTTACATAACGGAAAGCATTGGATGGCTCACGTTGTATATGAAATTTCTGAAGCTAAAATAAAACAAAGCCCTGAAATAATGGCTGTTGATATTGGAATAAAAAATCTTGCAGCAATAGTTGATACTTGTAAAAATACTTATTTATTTTCAGGTGGCACTGCACTGGAAGTTCAGCACTACTTTAATAAAGAGATAGCAAAGGCACAAAGCAAAACAGATAAACAAAAACTTAAATCTAAAAAAGTTACAAATATGCATAAAAAGAAATCAAAGCAGATTAATCAGATAATCCACACAACAACAAAGAGAATAATAGAAATAGCAGAGAATAACAATATCGGGACAATTATTGCTGGAGATATAAAGAATATAAGGAAAGATAAAAAATGGAATAAAAATGCATCTCAGAAATTGCATTCTTGGGGTTTCGCTAAACTCACCAAACAGATAGAATACAAAGCAAAACTATCTGGTATACGGTTTGAAATGGTGAATGAGAAAGACACGAGCAAGACATGTTCGGTATGCGGAACTATCAAAAAAAGCAATAGAAAGCATAGAGGATTATACAAGTGTAAGTGTGGAAACGTGATGAACGCAGATATTAATGGTGCAGCAAACATCTTAAAAAAGTACCTCCAAGAGAATAATATCTCAAGGAGTATAGGCAATGTGGCTATGCCTGTAGTATACAAGAACTATAATGTAATTCCTGTATAATCTACGAAGCCAATGGCTTTAGTCGTTGAAGGTGTCACTAATTTACTAAAAGTAACAGAAATTGTTGAGATTAAGGAAAAATGGGAGGTTGGATTGAGGAGAAGGAGAGACATAATACATGTAGATATGGATGCATTCTTTGCTCAGGTTGAACAAAGAGACAATCCAGAATATAAGAAAAAGGCAGTGATTGTAGGAGGACCATTATTTAGAGGAGTGATATCCTCCGCATCATACGAGGCAAGAGTATATGGACTTTATGCTGGAATGCCCCTTTATAAAGCTAAGCAGCTCTGTCCACACGGAGTGTATTTATCTGTGGATATGGAAAAGTACTTGAAAGTTTCACGTCAGATAAGAGATATTTTCTGTGATTTTACTCCACTGGTTGAAATTGTCGGTTGTGATGAGGCATTTTTAGATGTTACTGGAGCCAGAAACATATTTGGTTCACTAGTTGAGATTGCGAAACAGATAAAAAATAGAGTATTTGAAAAAACTCGACTTACATGTTCGGTAGGTATCTCACATAATAAATTCTTAGCCAAATTAGCATCTGAGCTAAAGAAACCGAATGGTTTGGTTGTTTTGACGAAAGAAAATGTTAAAGGGAAACTGGAAAAACTACCTGTTACTATGTTATGGGGTGTGGGAAGAGTTACACAGGATAAGCTAAAAAGAATGGGAATAGAAACCATTGGTGAACTGGCGAGGATACCGGTTGAGATTCTTACTGCTGCTTTTGGAAAATTAGGAAAGCTCATACATAATTTAGCTAATGGTATTGATGATGACAGAGTAATACCTTTTTCTCCACCAAAGTCGATAAGCAGAGAAATCACCTTTGTAAAAGATACCTATAATTTAGATAAACTGAAAGTCGCTTTATTAAAGTTATCAGAAAGAGTAGCCGAGAATTTGCGCAGGGAAGGGTATAGGGCATTAACTGTAAACCTCAAGATTAAATTTTCAGATTTCAAAGTGATAACAAGAAGCATTACCTTAAAAAATGCGACCTGTTTAGGAACAGAAATCTATAGAGATGCCTTGAAACTTCTTAAAAAGAACATACCAGCGGGAAGGAAGATAAGACTCATTGGGGTGGGGGTTAGTAATTTGAAAGGCTATCGGGTTAAAGAATTGTCTCTATTTGAAGGGGATAATAAGGAATTGAAATTAGCAGAAGCGATAGATGATTTAAATGCTCGTTATGGAAAAACCGAAGTGATAAGAGCAAGTATGTTAAAAATAAAATATTAGAAATTTTTTTTGAAAAGCTCTTGCATTTTTAATAAAAATATGTTATAAATTAAAATTAATATTTAATAAAAAGACTTAAGGAAGCGTTGAAGTGAGATTTAGTTTGGGTATTTATATCTCACGGAGCTTATAATACAACCGGCCTTAAAATTATTTAAAAGATTTTTGGTCGGTTTTTATTTTTAGTAAGAGATAATAAAAAATAGATAAATTACCTGGGTACACACCCGGGTATTTTTTTTTAAAGTTAATTTTTTTATTTTATGTGAGGAGGTGAAAATAAATGAAAAAGCTATATAGAGTACTTCTACTTTTAAGCTCACTCATCGGAGTTTGCTCATGTGTAAGGTGGTAATTCTTTTTGAAAAATAATAAATAATTAGACTCTGAGTTAAAAGAATTAATTAATCTTTGAATATAGACTTTATTTCATGTATTAAAATACATTTTGATTTATATAAAGTAATAATTAATTCTCTGGAGAATATTGCAATATTATAAAGAGCTGTGCATAAGAGTAGCTTATAAAATTTTATAAATATTTAAGTAAAAAAAAGCAGGCTATGATAACCTTATGTTATAATTTATGGGTTATTTTTAGTCTGCTTTTGTTTATATAGGTGAAATATGTCTGAAAAGATTTCAAGGATAACTCTTTGCTATGTTATATCTACATTTATTGCCGGACTAATTCTGCTAATCTATATAACTTTAAAGTATAAAAATTTCAGTATATCAGGTGTCCTGTATTTTGGATTTCTTATTGTATTATCTATTTTTTTTGAAGCACCCCTTATCAAGGGTGGCAAGGTTTCTATATTGAGTGGACTATCACTAACCTGTCTTCTTATATATGGTCCTTCTACTGCTTCGTGGGTAATGTTAGCTACTTTACTGAATATACGGGAATGGTTAGAAAAAACCCCTTGGTATAAATTTATGTTTAATATAGGCCAACTTTTAATATCTATTGGATCATCGGGGATAATATATAAATCAATAAATCCAACAAGACAAATTGGAGCAATTAGAGTAGATTCTAATCA
>JAHJRV010000097.1 GCA_018830725.1 Actinomycetota bacterium
ACTCATGATTTTTCTGACCAACTAAATCCTTCTTTTTCTAATTTCTTCCTGGCTTGGTATACTTCCCGATGATTGCCTTCTTTGATCGCTCTAATACTATTTCTATCAACAAAAACCAACTTAAAATTCTTTTCTTCGAGCATTTTAATCAGTTCGTTAACTTCACCCTTCTTTAAAGCATAACAATAAACTTCAAGCTTGGAACCTTCTTCATTTTTAGAAAATTTATTAAATAGTTTTATATTAAGCCTCCTTTCTTATTCTTCCCAATACGTAAATATTAGATACTCGGTAACGGCTTCCCGATATTTTGTTTTAAGTACATGTGACAGGGGACAGTTTTCTGTCACAAAATCGTCGCTTAAAAAATGTGTCAAAGAACCGTCCCCTGTCATTTAGTCCCCTGTCATTTATAACCAGGCTAATTTTAGACCTTCAAATTTCGCTTTTAAAGGGGGGCAAAAAAAGCCCGCTTATGATTGCCTTCTACTTTTTCCTTAATACTTGCTCTCTGGCTCTGGTATGGTAACCATTGAAACCCTTTAGGTGGTATTTTACTATTATTAGCTAATGGTATTAAACTAAAACCTTTGTTTATGTATTCCTGTATATGGTTTATTATTTTCCACATCAGCTAAAATCTTTCTTTTTCTTTATTCAAATCCTTTCCCATCATATATTTTCCAATTGTTTCCAGTCTTTTGTAAATAGTAATAACCTGATATGCTATCGCTTTCATAATAATAACCAGCAGTTGCAATTAAATTTATACTGACAAATGCGCTTGCATAACTGCCATTTACAGACACGTTTGAAATATTTGTAAAACAAGTTACAGTTACATTTCCATAATATTGTTCTAAAACATTCACGGCATCTTCAAATAAACACGTGGAGTAGTATTGATCCGATCCATAAACACAATAGCTTTTTGCCTTGCTCCAATTCTGATCATTTATAGCTAAAAAATATTCGTTTATAACACTCTTTATTTTTGCCTCATCGGTAGCGGGAGTTACTATCCCCCCACCGCTACAACCCGTTAAAAATATAGCTAATACTAAGAATAAAATTACAAAATAATATTTCTTTTTCATTTTCTTAACTGCCCCCTTTAATTATCTAATAACCAAATCATTCATTTATGGTTCTAAGGTAGAGTACCAATCCCTTTACCGTCTTTAGAATAAACTCTTATTTCTCCATTATCATTTTCATTAACATCCATAATAGCTCCACAATTGCCGACTTTGTTAGCAACCAATATCAGTCCATTATCGTCTTCAGTAACTCCCATAATAGCAACAAGAGTGCCGGCTTTGTTGGTACTACCTATCATTCCACCGTCTTCTCTAGCCATCATACTAGCAGCAACAGTACCGGCTTTGTTGTAAATAATTATTCCTCCATGACCGGCTTTATCAGAGCATAACATAACAACTTCTTGCCCCTCATCATTCACAATTGATATATACCTCGCCCTGATCTCCTCCTGAATAGCTACCTTGCTTTCAACGTTTCCATCTACCAAGAACACATAAAAAACCAATATTGCTAATACTGTATAAAGAAAAATTCTTTCAAATGCTTTCATTATCTTTAAACCCCCTAATTCTTTATCTTTCTTTTTTTATCCTCAAATAATTTATATTCAAAAATACAACAGGAAGCTGAATAAAGAAGCCACACATGCCAGGTATACCTCAAGTCAAAAGAGCTTGCTTGCCATTGAAAAGTACCCCCTACCTCCTTTGCAACAAATACGGCAATAAAGAAAAGGATAACCGGAACAAAAATTGCTAAAATTAACTTTTGTTTTTTATTCATTTTAAACAACCCCCCTAAAACACACGTAAATTTACTACGATATTCCAAAACATCTAATATTTTAGCTCTAGTGAAGGAATTTTAATTGACCCTTAAAATAATATGACCTGATTTTTTGATTTTAGCCTTAGATTTTAAATGCAGACTTCTTTTTCGATAAACACTAGAAAAAAATAGCTATTCACTAGATTCTTGTTTGTTCAAATCACGAATTTTTTCTTTTATGGTTTCTTGAATTTCTCCAAATTCCTCACTGCTAAAATCGCGAATATCTTCACTGGCAGAAAACAGCTCATTAATCATTAGGCGAAAATTTTTCTCTATTCGTTGGCAAGTCATCCCATAAACAAGAGAAACGATATCCAAAGATTTATTGTTGTTTTGGATACTTCTATTATTAATATGACCCAAAAACAAATCCATAATACCTTTACTGTCTAACTTTTTTCTCGTAAATCCACCTTCAGCAACAGCGTTAGTTAAGTTTTCTTGTAGTAAGTTCCAAACACTTATATCTGATGGTACCTTAAATATACTATCTGATTCTCTAACAAACGAGCCATACTGGTCTATTTTTTTGCAGAGTTCTATATTAAATTCTGATTTTTGGTAGTCTGATGATATCTTTTGTAAAGATTTCAGTATTTCATTACTAGCAACATAGAAAATTTCTTTTCTTGCCTCAGATGTTTGATGCTCAAAAGCGAAGACATCAAGAATGAAAAGTATATATGCGGACAGTTCAAATTGCGCGCGCAACTTCGCGTCATTTGCTATCTTTCCAAACCCATTTTTTTTCTTATTTAGCAAACCTAGAAAATTATCAATCATGTATGTTATTGTTCCGCTTGTTATGCTAGCTAATGTTTCCAGGCTTTCTGGAGTATATTTAAGTGCAACTTTTTCTATTGTCTTATCGCCATTGTTCATCTTTTTAACGGTTTCAAGACTGACTCCAATTATCATTTTAAAATACTCTGGTGGCACGCCTCGCTTTTTACGAATTTCTTTTATTTCCTCCTCAAGTGTTTTTGATTTCTTATTCATAAAACTATTTCTGCCCTCCTTATATTAATCTCTTCCTCTTCCAAATTTTTTACCCCCAATGTCTAAAATTTGTTCAAATTATAACGATATGTCAAAATTTTCATTGACCCCTATAATAAATATGACCTGATTTTTTGATTTCAACCCTAGATTTTATATGCAGACTTCTTTTTCTATATTGTTAATTTCTTCCTGGCTGATTCCGATATAGCGCCGGGTAATAGTTACGCTCTAATGACCTAACTTCTCTGATATCTGCTCGATACTTACCCCCTGCATTCTGGCTTGATAACCCCAAGTCTTTCTTAGACTATGTGTCCCCCCAACAAAACGATTTAGATAATAATAGGGACGATAATAATAGGGACCGATAATAATAGGGACACCTACTTATCAACTTTCTTCTTAGGCCTTCCTTTTGGCTTTAACTTAAAAAGTCTCTTAAGTTTTCCTTAAGTCTTTCTACAAAATCATTCGTTCCAAGAAGCTGGCCTGCATGTCAATGAAGGGCTCTTTGTCACACTTCAAGAATATATATTTACCTCATTGAATCGCCACTAGCGTTTGAAAGAATTAGTCCTTTTCAGTTTTTCTACACCTTTATATTAATACGACAAAAGGTTTATAAAATCCTTCTTTTTGAATTTTTTAGGGTCAGGCTTCACAACTTCCTGATTCTTGTATTATTTTTATAGCTTCCGGAAAATATATTTAAGTTTAATAAAATAAAAAAACCGAAAGGAAAACGTATATTAAATCTTTCGGTATAGTCATATTAAAAGGGAGTGTAATTTCGG
>JAHJRV010000098.1 GCA_018830725.1 Actinomycetota bacterium
AAACATTACTTATCCAATCAGGAAAACCGGTTGGAGTTTTTAGAACACATCCGTATGCACCAAGAGTACTTTTAGCTAACTCACTTTTAGTTCCAGCATGGGCTAATTGGGAGAAGTTCTGGGAACTTGAAGAAAAGGGTCTTATAATGTTCGGTCAGATGACAGCTGGTAGTTGGATTTATATTGGTACTCAGGGGATTCTTCAAGGAACTTATCAGACTCTATCAGAGGTTGCAAAGAAATATTTTGATGGAAGTTTAAAAGGGAAATTTGTTTTAACAGCAGGAATGGGAGGAATGAGTGGTGCTCAACCACTTGCTATAACAATGAATGAGGGAGTTTGTCTTGATGTTGAGGTAGATAAAGAAAGGATAGAGAGAAGACTTAATACAGGTTATTGTGAGATTATGACGGAGAATTTTGATGAAGCATTAAAATTGGTAGAAGACGCGGTTAAAAAGAAAACCCCCCGCTCGATTGGACTTGTAGCAAATGCAGCAGATACTTACCCAGAATTGGTTAAAAGAGGAATAATACCGGATGTAGTTACTGACCAAACATCAGCCCATGATATGTTAAATGGATATATCCCAGCAGGTATAGGTTTTAAAGAAGCTTTAGAGCTCAGGAAAAATAATCCTGAAGAATATAAAAATATGGCTTATGAGTCTGTCTCAAAACATGTGCAAGCTATGCTTGAAATGCAAAAGCGGGGTGCAATTGTTTTTGACTACGGAAACAATATAAGAGGACAAGCAAAATTGGCTGGATTAGAGGATGCTTTTAATTTTCCAGGTTTTGTAAATGCATATATTAGACCTCTATTTTGCGAAGGGAAGGGACCATTTAGATGGGTGGCATTATCAGGTGATACAGAGGATATTTATAAAACAGACAAGGCTATTTTAGAGACATTCCCTGAGGATGAAACTTTAGTTAGATGGATAAAGATGGCTCAAAAACATATTAAATTTCAAGGTCTTCCATCAAGAATCTGCTGGCTTGGATATGGAGAGAGAGCAAAGATGGGAAGAATTTTTAATGATCTAGTTGCAAGTGGTGAAATTAAAGCCCCAATTGTTATTGGAAGAGATCATTTAGATTCAGGTTCTGTTGCATCGCCAAATAGAGAGACAGAAGGGATGAAAGATGGAAGTGATGCGATTGCAGATTGGCCAATACTAAATGCTCTTCTCAATGCAGTTAGTGGAGCATCATGGGTTGCTGTTCATCATGGTGGGGGAGTAGGAATTGGATACTCAATACATGCAGGTCAGGTCATTGTTGCAGATGGAACTAAAGATGCTGAAAAAAGACTTCAAAGAGTACTCAATAATGACCCAGGAATAGGGGTGGCAAGACACGCTGACGCAGGTTATGAGTTAGCAATAAAAACATCCAAAGAAAAAGGCATAAAAATTCCTATGCTGAAATAAATTCTAATTATATTTTTCTTGGAGTATTTCATTAACAAAATCAGTATTTATTTCACCACTTATAAATTTAGGATTTGATAGAATTTTTTGATAAAATGGAATTGTAGTAGGTATTCCTTCTATAATGAATTCTTTCAAAGCTCTTTTTGAACGATTAATTGCTTCTTCTCTGTCTTTTCCCCATACAATTAGTTTTGCAACTAAACTGTCATAATGAGGTAAAACTCTATATCCCTGATATAAACAACTATCTACCCTTATACCTGGTCCTCCAGGTGGGAGGTAGAAAGAAATAAGTCCAGGACTTGGCATAAAATTATTGTCTGGATCTTCTGAATTTATTCTAAATTCAATAGCATGTCCATTGGGTTTTATATCTTCCTGTTTTATGGAAATATCTTCTCCACTTGCTATTAGAATCTGTTGTTTAATTAAATCCATACCAATCACCACCTCAGTAACTGCATGTTCCACTTGAATTCTTGGATTAATCTCCATAAAATAAAAGTTCCCTTTTTTGTCCATTAGAAATTCAATTGTTCCTAAATTCTCATATTTAATTGCCTTAGCTACCCTTATTGATAATTCTATTAATTGTTTTCTTTTTCTTCTATCAATTGCAGGTGACGGAGATTCCTCAATCAGTTTTTGATGTCTTCTCTGAATTGTACAATCTCTTTCTCCAAAAAAAATGATATGACCCTTTTTATCAACAATAAGTTGAGCTTCAATATGACGCGGTTTTTCTACATATTTTTCCAAAAATATTGTGTCATCATCAAAATAAGATTTGGCTTCAGTCTTTGCAATTTGGAGTGATGAAATCAGCTCCCTTTTATTTCTGACAATTTTCATTCCTTTTCCACCACCTCCAGCTGAAGCTTTAATGATTATTGGGTATCTTATCCATCTTGCTTTTCTTAATGCTTCTCTTAAATTTTTAACTGGACGCTTTGTACCTCGAATTACAGGTACTCTTGCTTTTTTTATGATTTCTTTTAATTCAACCTTGTTCCCAGCTTTTCTTAGAATAGATGGCTTTGGACCTATAAAGATTAAATCATTTTCAATACATGCCTGTGCAAAATCAGCATTTTCAGATAAGAAGCCATATCCGGGATGTATGGCATCACAATCAGCCATATCAGCTGCTCCTATTATGTTTTTTATATTAAGATAACTCTCACTACTTGGAGCAGGTCCAATACATATGCTTCTATCTGCTTCTCTAACATGGATGGACTCTGAATCAACACTTGAATAGACAGCAATAGCTTCAATATTTAATTCATGACAAGCTCTAATTATTCTAAGAGCTATTTCACCTCTATTTGCAATCAATATCTTTTTAAACATTTTTATTAACTTTTATATTTTCTGGATTTTAAAAAGGTCTTGGTCGTATTCAACATATTGACCATCTTCAATAAAAGTTTCCTTAATTATTCCATCAACATCCGATTCGATCTTATTCATCATTTTCATCGCCTCGATAATACACAAAGTTTGTCCTTTCTCAATTCTTTGTCCCTTAATTACAAATGGTGGTTCATTTGGAGAAGATGCTTGGAAAAAGGTACCAACAACTGGGGATTTTATTAAATGTATCTCTTCTTCTACTTCTTTTTCTATCTTCCTAGCTTTTTCTTTCGGTCTTAAAGTTTCTGGTGGGATTTCTTCCTTTTGTGTTTTTCTTATTGATATTCTCATACCATCTTCCTCAATAGTTATTTCTTCTAAGTCTACCTGCTCTATTATTTTTATTAGATCTTTTACCTTCTTTGAATCTATACCAACTGGGACTTTCTTGATTTCTTCTTCTTTAAATAATTTTTTAGGTCGTTTTTCTCTATATGAAAGAAGGTTTAAGGTTTGTGATGGAAATATGCAATAATTTATTATATCCTCCTCGCTTTTTGCAAGACCTGCAAGAGCTTCCTTGCCCTTCTCATAAGAACTTTTCAAGATATCTATTTGTTCAGATTTAATACGATCAAATTTAAGCGATTTTTTCTCTTTCTCAAGTCTTATTAGAATATTCGGTATGACTTCACCAGGAATTTTACCATAATCTCCAATAAGATAATTTTTCATTTCATCAGGAATTATTTCCCATCTTTCATCAGTAATGACATTTATTATAGCTTGTGTTCCAACTATTTCACCTATTGGAGTAATAAGTGGGGGATAACCAATCTCTTCTCTTACACTTTGAATTTCTTCGAGAACATTAAATAGATTCTCCATCTCTCCTTTATCTTTAAGCTGAGATATAAGGTCTGATATTATATGATCAGGGATGTTTAACTGCACACTTTTATTATGAATAACTGATGTAGTTCCTTTCTTAAAGTCTCTTAATTTTCTGATTCCTTCTATCTCTTTTGATATCTCTTCAATTAATTCCAGATTTAGTGATGGTTGTCTATCCGTGTCTTTAAGTGCAAAGTATATACTTTCAATAGAGGGCTGGGAGTTTCCAAAAGAGACTGGTGTAAATGCAGCATCAATTATATCAACATTTGCCTCTATTGCTTTTAAATAATTTAATAATCCAATTCCATTAATGAAATGGCAGTGTAGATTAATGGGTACTACAATCTCCTGTTTTAAAGCAGAAATAATTTTGTAGGTTTTATCAGGTGTAAGGAAATAATTTTCGTCCATTATACATATTGAGTCTGCACCCATCTCTACTAACTCTTTTGAAATTTTTATAGAGTCCATCATTTTATGAACAGGGCTTTCAGTATATACCAATGTTCCTTGAACCAGACATCCACAACTTTTTGCAACCTTAACTATTAATTTTAAATTCTTAATGTCATTCAAGGCATCATAAACTCTAAATATAGCTATACCATTTTTAGCTGAAAGTTCTATAAATTTTTTAATTAATTCATCATCATAATTTTTATAACCAACAAGACTTCTTCCTCGAATAAGTGCACTGATTGGAGTCTCTTTAAAGTGGCTTTTTAATATTTTTAATCTATCCCATGGATCTTCTTTTAAATTTTGAAGTAAAGATTCAAAAATTTCTGCTCCCCAACAATCAATGCTATAAAACCCAGCCCTATCCATTTTTTCTAAGATTGGAAGCACATCTTCTAATCTTAACCTACCATTCCAAAGAGATTGATTAGCATCTCCTAAAGTTGTATCTGTTATTCTTACTTGATTCTTAACCATTTTATTTTTTTATTCTTATATATTCTATATTAGATGATGTAAAAGCTTTTATTTGATTATCTATTCTTACCAAAAGTGATCCACTATCATCTATATCAAAAGCATATCCAGATAATTTCTTATCTTCTACTTTTATCTCAACATTAGAACCAATTGGAATAATTATTTTTCTTATCTTATTTAATATATACTCAAATTCTGAAGAAACAATTATTTTACTGTAGTAATTCTCAAATTTTTGTAAAAAATGTGCTAAGAATTTTTCCCTGTTAACCTCATTTCCCAACTCTATTTTACAGGATGTTGCTTTTATATCTAAACCCTCAATGTCTTCTTTATCAAGATTTAAATTTACACCAATTCCTATTACTAATTTTTTTATTTTATTTTTTAATATCTCTGATTCACATAGAATTCCAGCAACCTTCAAGTTATCAATTAAAATATCATTTGGCCATTTTATCTTTGCATCCAAATTTAATGATTCTTTAATTGTTTCAGCAACAGCAAGACCACTTAAAAGAGTTATTATAGATATTATTAATGGACTAATTTTTGGTTTTAAAATTATTGAAAACCAAAGACCACCATATGGTGATAACCATGGTTTTTCACCTCTACCTCTACCTAAAGTTTGGACTTCTGCTAATACAACAGTTCCATTTAAAGGCTTTTCTTCAGCTATTCTCAGAGCTTCATCATTTGTAGAATCTACATTGTTAAAATATATAAATTCTTTACCTAAATATTTTGTTTTTAAAATCTCTTTAAAACTATGAATATCAAAATCTTTCAAATTCTTTAATGATAATTAATATTTTTTATTCTTCAAATTTTTTTAATACGATAGCTGCATTTTGTCCACCAAAGCCAAATGAATTAGATACTACAACATCTATATTTCTTTTTCTTGCAATATTGGGTGTATAGTCTAAATCGCATTCTGGATCCGGATTATTAAGGTTTATTGTAGGTGGAATAATATTATCTCTTATAGCCAATGAACTTATTATAATTTCCTGTGCCCCTGTTGCAGCAAATGAATGTCCAAGCATAGATTTAGTTGAGCTTATTCCAACCCTATAAGCGTAATCTTTAAATACCAGTTTTATGGCATTTGTTTCCATTGGATCATTTTTTCTAGTTGCTGTTCCATGAGCATTTATGTAATCAACTTCATCTGGTAAGATTTTCGCCATTTTTAAAGCAATTTTAACCGCTTTAGCTGCCCCTATGCCTTCAGGATCTGGTGAAGTGATATGAAGTGCATCTGAACTGTTTCCAAATCCTATAATCTCACTATATATTTTTGCACCTCGATTAATAGCTCTTTCATAATTCTCGAGAACCAATATACCCGCACCTTCACTTACAACAAAACCATCTCTATCTTTATCAAAAGGACGGCTTGCTCCCTTTGGATCATCATTTCGGGATGAAAAAGCTCCAGATGCTACAAATCCTGCAATTCCAAATTCATTTATCACAGATTCTGCACCCCCAGCAATTATTACATCCGCTTCTCTATTAGCGATCATTAAAGCTGCCATTCCAACAGCTTGTGTTCCAGTAGAGCATGCAGTTACAGGTGTAACATTTGGACCTCTAAATTTAAAATTCCTTGCTACATGAAATGATGCCATATTAATTAAGCTACTTGAAGAAAAGAAGGGGCTAATCCAATGAGGACCCTTTTTATACATTGCTTTAAATGCATCTTCTGTTGAATCGATTCCACCAACAGCACTTCCAACAACTACTCCAACATCATCTCTCTCTATATCACTTAGATTTTTCTCTAAAAAAGCATCCTCAATTGCTAATTTTGCTGCTGCCAAACCCATCTGGGCAAATCTGGCAGTTCTTCTGACATCTTTTTTTTCCATAAAGTCATTTGGATCAAAATCTTTTACCTCACCAGCAATTTTAACTTTAAGGTTTTTGGTATCAAAAGATGTTATATAATCTATTGCAGAAATTCCATTAATTAGATTATTCCAGATTTGTTTTAAATCCATTCCATAAGGAGTTATAGCCGCCATTCCTGTTATTACTACTCTTCTCTTCATTTAAATTCTATCATTCCTTCCTAAATACATAATAAATGAACTATTTAAAAGATATGTTCATAAACACATGTTCTTGTACATTAAGAAGTAAATAAAAATAATTACTACTATAAATAATAATTCAAAAAATCTAATAAAAAGAATTTGATGTAATACAAAAGTAGGGCAAGGCTTTAGCCTTGCTTAATAATTTAATCCCAAAGGGTTGCTCTGTTTTACCTAATTTTATTATGATTTAAATTTGAAACTTTATGACGAATAGATATTTTATAAAGTTTCAAAAAAGAAATTAACAATCATTAAAAATCTTATTAGCTTTTTTCGTTGCAACAACAGAGAAGACAATGGCGTCTAAATTCCTAAATTTAGTATATTTTCTATTAATTTACATCGGTTTCAGATAAAAATCTTAGTCTGAAATTTTTTAATATAAGTAAAAATAAATTGTGTAAATATAGTCAATGTAATTCCTTTTTATTAAGGAGGGAAAAATTTTAGAAAAAGCTGATATAGAGAACATAATACCTCATAGAAAACCATTTCTCTTGATTGATAAAGTAATAGAAATCATACCTGGGAAAAGAATCATTGCTATAAAAAAAGTAAGAGAAGATGAATATTATTTTAAAGGGCATTTCCCGAGAAACCCAATAATGCCGGGGGTATTGATAGTTGAATCAATGGCACAAGCTGGAGCTGTGGGTGTTATGTCTCTCCCGGAAAATAAAAATAAGATTGCATTATTGGGAGGAATTGACAAGGTGAGATTTAAAAAAATAGTTAGACCAGGCGATGAATTAAGATTAGATGTGGAGATAATAGCTTTAAAGGCTAATTTTGGTAAGGGAAAAGGTAAGGCATTTGTAAATAATGAACTTGCATGTAGTGGAGAAATTATATTCTTTTTATCTGAAAAAGAAAAAGTATAAGTTTGTAAAATAGTTTTTCAAGATAATTATGAAAGAAAAAGTTGCTTTTATTTTTCCAGGGCAGGGTTCCCAAAAAGTTGGTATGGGAAAGGATTTTTATCAAAATTTTCCTGAAATTAGAAAATATTTTGATATTGTTAATGAGATAATAGGTCTTGATATAAAAGATATATGTTTTAATGGACCATTGGAAATTCTTTCCCATACCAATATCACACAACCTGCAATATTACTGATTAGTTATATAACTGCTCAATTGATAATGAATGAGGGTATTTATCCTGAGGTTGTTTGTGGTCATAGCTTGGGAGAATATAGCGCATTAACTATCGCTGGAGCCTTTTCTTTTTCTGATGCTATAAAAATAGTTAAAAAAAGAGGTCAATTTATGTGGGAAGCAAATCAAAAATCTTCAGGTGCAATGGCAGCTATTATCGGACTTTCTCCTGAAGAAGTTGAAAGGATTTGTAAGAAATTTAGTGGGAGATTTTATCCTGCAAATTTTAACTCACCAAAGCAAGTAGTAATTAGTGGACATAAGGATGATTTAGAAAAAGTTACAGAGTTATTTTATAATAAGGGTGCTAAAAAAGTTATTCCACTTTCTGTGACAGTCGCTTCTCATACACCACTAATTTCTGATGTTGGAAAGAAAATGAAGGATGAGTTAGGAAATATTAATATAGGTGATTTAGAAATTCCCTTTTTATCAGCAGTTAATGTTGAATATATAAAAAAAGAGAAAGTAAAAGAAATTTTGACAAAACAGATAACTTCTCCTGTTTTATGGTTAGATTGTGTTAAAAAAATGATAAAAGATGGAGTAAATTACTTTATAGAAGTTGGACCAAAAAATATACTTTCAAGATTAATATATAGAATAAATCCTGAAGTGAAAACATTAAATGTGGAGGATATAAAAACTTTGGGAAGAACCATAGAAGAACTGAAATAATATTTTATATTATTAAAAAATTTAGGAGAATTTTATGGAAAAATTTATAGATTTAACAAATAAGGTAGCCTTAGTTACTGGAGCATCAAGAGGAATAGGTAGGGAAATTGCATTAACCTTAGCAAAAGCTGGTTCGAATGTAGTAGTAAATTATAGTAAAAGTGAAAAACAAGCCAAAGAGTTGGTTGACAAGTTAAATTCTCTTGGCAGTAAAGCAATAGCAATAAGAGCTGATGTGCATGCTGAGGATCAAGTTATAGAAATGGTAAACAAAATAGTCTTGAAGTTTAAAACTATAGATATTTTGGTAAATAATGCAGGAATTACCAAGGATTCATTAATTGCAAGAATGAGTATTAGTGATTGGGAAGATGTGTTAAATGTGTGCCTTAAGGGAGCATTTCTATGCAGCAAATATGTTAGCAGAATAATGATTAGAAAAAGAAGTGGTGCTATTGTAAATATCTCTTCTGTTGCAGGAGTTAGAGGAAATCCTGGTCAGGTAAATTATTCATCTGCAAAAGCAGGTTTAATTGGACTTACTAAATCTCTTGCCAGGGAATTGGCTCCAAGGGGTGTAAGAGTAAATGCTATTGCTCCAGGATATATAAAAACTGAATTGACCGATAGACTTTCTGAAACAGTCAGAGAAAAAATCTTAAAAGCTACACCACTTGGTTATTTAGGGGAAACAAAAGATGTAGCTAACTCTGTTCTATTTTTAGTATCAGATTTAGCCAGATACATAACTGGTCATGTTTTATTAGTTGATGGGGGGATGGGAATATGAAAAATATAGACTATGAAATAGATAACAAGAGAAGGGTTGTAATAACAGGAATTGGAATTATATCTTCGGTAGGAATAGGTAAAGATAATTTCTGGAAATCACTGATAAGTGGGAAATCTGGAGTTGGTAAAATAACACATTTTGATCCCAGTAATTTTACCACTCAGATTGCTGCAGAAGTAAATGATTTTAATCCAGAAAATTGGTTAAATAAAAAGCAGATTCGTAGAATGGATAGATTCACTCAGTTTGCAGTTTCAGCAGCAAAAATGGCTTGTGATGATGCAAATTTAGTGATTGATAAAGATAAGGATAATTTTGATATTGGGGCGTCAATAGCAAGTGGCATAGGTGGAGCTGAAACGTGGGAGCAACAACATAAAAGATTAATTGAAATGGGTCCAGATAGAGTAAGTCCATTTTTTATTCCTATGCTAATTATTAATATGGCATCATCTCAAATATCATTACATTTTAAAATTAGGGGACCTATTATTTCAGCAACAACAGCCTGCTCTGCCTCAGCTAATTCCATAGGAGATGCATTTGAGGTAATCAGAAGAAAAAAAGCAAAAATTATGTTAGCAGGAGGTTCAGAGGCTGCAATTACTCCAATGGCAGTTGCAGGTTTCTGTAATATGCGTGCTCTCTCTACAAGAAATGATGAACCTAAAAAAGCATGTAGACCTTTTGACATAGATAGAGATGGATTTGTGATGGGGGAGGGTGCGGGTGTTTTAATACTGGAGGATTTAGAGCACGCTGTTGAAAGGAAAGCAAATATATATGCTGAAGTAATTGGATATGGAATGACTGGAGATGCATATCATATTACTGCTATGGATATGAGTGGTAAAAGTGTTGCAAAGGCAATAGAATTTTCACTACTGGATGCTGGAATAAATATTAATGAAGTTGATTATATAAATGCTCATGGTACATCAACAAAAATGAATGATGTAGCAGAAACTAAAGCAATAAAATTAGCATTGAAGGAAAACAGCAAAAAGGTTATGGTAAGCTCTACTAAATCCATGACAGGTCATTGCCTTGGAGCAGCGGGTGCAGTTGAGATAGCGGCTTGTGCATTAGCTATAAAAAATAAAATAGTTCCTCCTACTATTAATCTTGATAATCCAGACCCAGAATGTGATTTAGATTATGTTCCACATTTTGCCAGGAAACATGATGTAAAAGTTGCACTTTCCAACTCTATGGGATTTGGTGGACATAATGTTGCCATGACATTAAAAAAAATATAGTAATAGTAATTTAATATAAAGTATTTATATAAAATTGGTGTTAGATGATGAAGGATAAGAAATCTAAGGTAACAGTTAAAATTTCATATATAGATAGACTAAAAAAAATGGATAAGTTAAAGAGTAGGGAAGAAGAAATAACTTGTACATCTTGTAAAGTTTCAATAAGTAAAGAAGCTTTGAAAAAAAACTATAATGTTTGTCCTGAGTGTGAATACCATTATCCAGTAGATGCAATAACCAGGGTAAATCAAGTTGCAGACAATAAATCTTTCTCGGAAATATACCCCGAAATTACTTCAAGTGATCCATTAAAATTCTTTGATTTGAAATCTTATGAGGAAAGATTATTTAAATCAAAAATAAAGACCGGATTAAATGAAGCAATAATAACTGGAAAAGCAAAAATAGATGGATTTGATATTATTTTAGCAGTCATGGATTTTAGATTTATGGGCGGGAGTATGGGAAGCGCTGTTGGTGAAAAAATAAAAAGAAGCATAGATTTGGCAATTAAAGAAAAAATTCCTCTTATAATTTTTTGTGCTTCAGGGGGAGCACGTATGCAGGAAGGAATACTTTCATTAATGCAAGTAGCTAAAACAGTATGTGCAGTACAAAAATTACAGGAAAAGAGGATTCCATATATCTCAGTTTTAACAAACCCTACAACTGGTGGAGTTTCAGCTAGTTTTGCGCCATTAGCAGATGTAATAATAGCTGAACCTGGAGCTTTAATCTGTTTTGCTGGACCCAGAGTTATTAAACAAACTATAGGAAAAGATTTACCAGAGGATTTTGGTCTTGCAGAAACTAATTTAAAAAATGGTCAAGTTGATATGGTTGTATCCCGTACTAAACTAAAAGAAAAATTAGCCTTATTATTAAAAATATTTGATAAAACAAAAAATAGTTATTTTAAAAAGAAGTATTGAACGATTTGGGTATAGTTTCTTGACAATTTGTCCTCTCCCCTGGTGGGAGAGGGAAAGGGAGAGGGGGAAGATTTAAAATGTCTGCGAAACTATACAACAAATCTACTAATGGAAATTAGATAATAAAATATCAGATTCTAATTTAAAAAAGGTTACTAAATGAATATAGAGGATTTAAAAAAAGTTCCAAAGCCATATAAAAAAGAAGCAGCGTCACAATTTTCTAAATTGGCAAAAATAAAAAAAATACCATTACTACGTGGAGTTCACTTAAGTGATATCATCAAAAAGATTTCAAGTAAAATTGCCCTATTTACACGAAAGGGTAGAAGTCAAAAGAGGGCATGGCAAATAGTAGAAACTGCCAGATATGAAGGTCGTCCACAAACAAAAGACTATATTGAAAAGATATGTGATGAATTTATAGAGCTAAAAGGAGATAGATTATTTAGAGAGGACCCATCAATAGTTGGAGGGTTAGGATTAATTGAGGGGAAGTCAGTAGTTATTATTGGTCATCAAAAGGGAAAAACTACAGAAGAAAGACTGCATTATAATTTTGGTATGGCAAGTCCAGAAGGATACAGAAAATCACAGAGATTGATGAAAATGGCTGAAAAATTCATGATGCCAATAATAACATTTATTGATACCCCAGGTGCATATCCAGATGTTGGAGCAGAAGAAAGAGGGCAAGCAAGTGCTATAGCTCACAACGTACTTTTAATGAGTGGGCTTAAAATTCCAATTATAGCAATTGTAATAGGTGAGGGTGGAAGTGGAGGAGCATTAGCACTTGGGCTTGCTGATTATGTAATGATGCTTCAAAAATCAATATATTCAGTAATATCTCCTGAAGGATGTGCTGCTATTTTATGGCAGGATTCTAATAGCAGCCGCCTTGCAGCAGCTGCTTTAAAATTAACCTCAAAGGATTTAAAAAAGCTAAATATTATTGATGAGATTATTCCTGAACCAAGAGGGGGTGCACATAAAAATTTAGATAAAGTTGCAAAATTAATAAAAAAATCGATTTTAAAAACTTTAGACAAACTTGAGCAATTAGACCCAAATGAACTTAAATTAAGAAGAACTAAAAAATACCAGGAAATGGGAATCTACAAAGAATAAAGGAATCTACAAAGAATAAAGGAATCTACAAAGAATAAAGGAATCTACAAAGAATAAACTAAGTCTTTGGATTTTAAACCACTTGATTCTTTCATTTTTCTCTTAAGATTCCCCTCCCTTTATGGGAGGGGGTAGGGGGAGGGTAAAATGTCTTCGAAAGTATAATACAACACTATTAATAAAATTAAACATCAATTTATTTTATACTTAAATTTTGAGAAAATAATAACAATGGTATATGATTTTTTATTGTAATCATATGCCATTTCTTTTTTAAGGAGGAGTTATGAGTAAATTAGTTGAATGTGTTCCTAATGTAAGCGAAGGTAGAAGAAAAAATATAATTGAAGCTTTAAGAGACGAGATAATAAGTGTGAAAGGAATTAAACTTCTTGATTATTCCTCAGATATTGACCATAATAGGTCAGTTTTTACATTTGTTGGTTCTCCTGAAAAAGTATTAGAAGTAGCTTATAAATTAACTGCTAAATCATTGGA
>JAHJRV010000099.1 GCA_018830725.1 Actinomycetota bacterium
CTGCTCCCTCTGCTATTGTATTTTTAGATAAAATTTCAAAATAAAATTTTACATTCTCTGGAATAATTGTTGATAAAGCTCCTATTTTAAGACTAACAGAACTTATCTTTTTTGCATTGTTTTCTTCCGCATATTTCATAATCAGAGAAAACATCTCTTGGGTAACTGGTAGTTCATGCATTTATGTCTCCACTTAATTATAAAAATGTTCAAATTTAAATCTACTACTTCTTTTGGTTTTTATGTTTATTTTTGTAAATTGCCAGTTCTGTCTTCAAATTCTACCATAACAACATTCTTTAATTTATTAACATTCTCATACATGTTGCAGATGATGGACATAAATACTTGAATTCAGTGGTATTTTGAATTGTTGATGGTACTAAAGCACGTTCAAATTCATCAAATCCAATTTTTTTAAAGAATTTCTTAGCAGTTGTTGTTAAAAGATATAGTTCCTTCACTTCATTTACCTTTGCATATTCTACTAATTTAAGACATGATGTTTTGCCAAATCCTTTTCCTCTAAATGATTTTTTTACAACTAAGGAACGAAGTAATCCATAGTCTTTAAAAATTTCTACTCCAGCAATACCAACAACTTCAGATTTTTTATATCCTATGAAAAAACAATTTACTTTTGAATAAATATCCTCATAAGGGAGATTATTATCACTAAGAAGCTTTTCTATGAAAGGTATGTCTTTTTTATCAGCCTTTTTTATTTTCATTTTATATCAATAAAGGGGTGTGATTCATAATTCAAACTTTTGTTTTAAAATTTCCTCTAACTTTTGTTTATAAAAGAAATCAACTATATTTTGCTTTTTAATAATTTTACCAAATTTGTTAAATATATTAAAAATATTGTCCACCTGTTAATAGACTGGTGGACAATTCTTATGGAGAAAAACGGGGAAATATAGCTACTTATTGTTCTCCTTTCCGTCCCTCTATATGAATACTAGCCACATATCCTTCAAGGGATTCATTCTCACCCAAAAGATTTAGAATATCCCTACCTATTGGGTCCTTTGTATCATCATCGATGCAGGCAGATGAGTCCTTGACTGTAATTACTATATCTTTCAACCCAGAGATTTCAACAATCCTTCTGTATTCATCAATTAGTATAGCTCCTGCAACACAACCTACATAAGCATCAATACTTTCCTTAATTTTCTCAGGAAGTTCCTTGAGAATAGCAATATCAGAAATTGCTATTCTCCCTCCTGGTTTTAAAACTCTAAAGATTTCCTTAAACACTCTTCTTTTATTGGGTGAGAGATTAATTACACAGTTTGAAATGACAACATCAATAGTATTATCAGCAATTGGTAATTTTTCAATCTCTCCAAGTCTGAACTCTACATTTTTATAATCTCCTCTCTCTGCATTTTCTTTTGCTTTTTCAATCATCTCTTTTGTCATATCTACACCAATTACTTTCCCATTCTCACCAACTTTTTTATCAGCAAGAAAACTATCAAATCCTGCACCTGAACCAAGATCAAGAACAGTCTCTCCTTCTTTCAAAGAAGCAAGAGCAACTGGATTTCCACAACCAAGACCTAAATTTGCCCCTTCGGGAACTGTTTCAAGTTCTTCCGCAGTGTAGCCTATCTTCTTACTAATATTCTCTGTTGAACTATTGCTTTCATTGCAAATATTATGAGTGCAACAGGAACTATCCTTTTTAGCTATTTTTGCATAGCCCTCTCTCACTAATTTCTTTATCTCTTTTTCTTTCATTTTAATCACCTATAAATTCATTTAAAAAATTATTTTGAGATAATTTCTTTCATCATAGGACCAAGCATATCCTTTACCATTTCTGTAAGATCTTCTACTTTAATTAAAGAAATACAGCATATTTTTTCATCTTTCTCATAACTCATAACGGCTAACTTGTCACCAGCTCTGATATTTGCCTTTTCCCTTATATGCTTTGGAATTACTGTCTGTCCTCTCTCATCCACACTTATTATTGATTCAACTTTACAACATCTTATTTTCTTGTCATTTGGTGTACAAATATTCTCTTCCTTGCTCTTCTTAGTCATTTAAACTCCCTTCTTAAATTATAATTATCAGAACTATCATTTTATTCTGAAAAATAAGTATACACTGAATATTATATATAACAAAATTAATCCTGTCAAGTTTTTTTAAATTTTTTCTTTTTTTGTAGGTAAGTGGTAATTTTAGTGAGTTAATCTTAATTTAAAGTCACATAATTGGGGTGTGTTAATGATTTTATATAAAAAAAACTATATATTAACCTCTTTCAGAACATTTTCTAATAGAATAAACACCTTGAAATATCAATTGATGGAGATAACAAAAGAGATGAGAAAGCTCGATAATTTGTTTTGGTTAAAATTTTGTTTCACTTTTAATCCAATTTAGGTAATCTATATTTCCCGAAGAGATTGGAATTGCTACTATTTCAGGAACATCATAAGGGTGATTTTCTTTAATAAGATTTTCAGCTTTTTCATAATTCTCAAATTTTAACTTAGCAACACACACCCATTCTATAGCTTGCTCAATTTTCCCCTCCCACCAAAAACAACTCAATATTGGACCAAAAACCTGGGCACATGCTGCTGCTCGTTTCTGAACCAATATATTTTGAATTTCTTTCGCTTTACTTTCATCGTCTACAGTTGTTATTACTTGAATAAATTCAGTCATATTTCCCTCTTTTAATTTTAAATAAATCTTTTACATATAATACAATTTTCCTTTTATATTTGAAAAATATGAAGACACTTACCAGAAATATTTTTATTAGGTGATTTTTTCTTTAACTTTTTTTTATTACATTGCTTTTCCAAAATAATATGCAAATCTAAGATAAAAATATAGCAAATGAATAAAGACTTAATTTATTCTTGAGAACTAATTTTCTCTAACCTCTTGCTGGCTGAAAAAATCGATTTTAGTAACTGTTGTCGCTCCTCTGAATTAGTCAATCGAGGTTGAGAATAATCCTCCAGCATTGTTGTTATTAATTTAGTACTAATGTGTTCACCTTTATAGAAAATATGTTGAGCAATTATTCCCTGTCTAACTCCTAAACTAAACATCTGATCAAAAAATAGGTTACCTAATCCATAATTTATAAAGCCATCCCTGTAGAATTCAGCTGCCATTGGATGGTGGGATTGACTTCCACTTACAATATCTGCTCCCGAATCGATCATTTTTCTGAAATCAATTATCTGCTGATGCGTAGGATTATAATCATAATGTTCCACATATTGAAAAGTGACAATTACAATATATCCATCCATTTTTAACCTCTCTATCTCACTACACATATATTCGTAGTCACATTTAGCTGCGCCAGGATTTTCATCAGTTGCCCACACATAATCAGGACCCCAATAGTTACAGCCAATGAAAGCAAACTTATTTCCATTTGATTCTATTAAAAGTGGGGTTTGAGCC
>JAHJRV010000100.1 GCA_018830725.1 Actinomycetota bacterium
CTAACTTTGCTCCAGTCAATTCCTCAAACCTCTTGCAAACCTCAACCGGTAAGGGTGCTGCACCACTAATACAATATTTAATAGAAGAAAGATCATATTTTTCAACGTCTGGATGGTGATTTATTGCTGAATACATCGTGGGAACACCTGGAAATATTGTAGGCCTATATTTTTTTACCAATTTAAGTACTGACTCAGTATCAAACTTGGGCACAAGAATCATATTAAATCCGCTTTGCACAGAATAAAGCATTACTACTGTCATGCCGAAAACATGAAAGAAGGGAAGTGCACTGAGCATAATTTCTTTCCCCTCAACTGCTTCAACAAACCAGGATTCACATTGTAAGGTATTGGCTATTAAATTTTTATGAGTAAGTGTGCATCCTTTTGATATTCCAGTTGTTCCTCCTGTGTACTGTAATAATGCAACTTCTTCTTGAGATGTATCAACATCTGGGGGTGATGAAGAATATTTATTCAACAATTCTTTGAAAAAACAAAGTCCAGGTTCTTTCTCAATTTTAACCACATGACCTTCTTTTCTTTGTTTTATTGGATATAGTAAATTTAGTGGGAATGGTAAATAATCCTTGATTGATGTAACAATTATGTTCTTAAGCTCTGTTTTGTCCTTTACATTTTTAACCTTTGGATAAAGAAGGTCCAGACACAATATTGTTTTACAACTTGAATCATTTAGCTGATATATAAGCTCTCTCTCAACATAAAGAGGATTGGTGTTCACAACAATAGCGCCAACCTTAAGTGCTGCAAAGAAAGCAATTACAAACTGGGGACAATTGGGTAAAAAAATTGAAAATTTGTCTCCCTTTTTTATGCCTAAATCAGATAATGCAGTGGCAAATCTGTCAACACTTTCGGAAAGTTCCTTATAATTTAGCTTCTTTCCAAAAAAGGTTATAGCTATATTCTTAGGATATTTTTTTACAGTATTTTCTAAAAATTGTGGAATTGTTATATTGGGGTAATCAATACTGTGTGGAACTCCCTCTTGATAAAATTTCTGCCATATTTTTTTCATGAATAAACACCCCTTTAAAAAACTTTAAATATTACTAAGATATGGTAATAATCAATATATTTCTACTTTTTATATTTAAGATACCTGATAAAAATATTTAGTTAGATTATAAATGGACTGAACCCCTATCACTGGACACATTATATACTAAAATTAATTAAGTAAAGTATTTCTATTCATGTAGTTTTGGTTTTGTTATCTGTAAAAATGTTAATGTCCAGGCAGATGGAATTGCTACTACTATATCCCCCTCTACCTCCAAACAAAGCCAATATAAAACCAAAAACCCATAAGTATTTATATTTTTTGGTTATATTCCAGGCTCTTCTTATAATTTCACCATAATCCATAATTACACTCCCAAAGAAGAACTTCATTCAATTAATAATTAGAATTAAGTATTTTTAATTAATTTATTGGATTCTTCCCATCTGTCTTGCTATTTCCAATAGCCTTTTTATTCTCTCAGCTGCTGGAGGGTGAGTTGAAAACAGCGTCATCAGACCACCACCACTTAATGGATTCACTATAAAAAGATGTGCAGTAGATGGATTCACCCTCATACGCATCATCTTAGCTGCTTGTGATAATTTATTTAAAGCTGATGCTAAAGCTTCGGGCTTTCCTGAAATCTCTGCCCCAGCTTTATCTGCTTCATATTCACGTGCTCTTGATATTGCCATCTGAATTAGCATTGCTGCTATTGGACCAACTAATGCTATTAAAAAGTTACCACCTGAACCGCTTCCTCTATCATCGCTATCACCATAACCACTATACATTCCCATTCTGCTGATCATACTTATAGCACCAGCCAATGTTGCAGCTATTGTCATAGTTAAAATATCTCTGTTTTTTACATGAGCAAGTTCATGACCAAGAACTCCCTCAAGCTCCTCTCTATTTAAAAACTCTGTTATCCCTTGAGTAACAGCTACTACTGCATTTTGGGGGTTTCTTCCAGTAGCAAATGCATTGGGAACCTTAGTTGGAATGATAGCAATCTTAGGCATTGGAAGTCCAGCACTTTGCCTTAATTTTTCCACCATTTCATGCAGCTGTGGAGCTTCATTATATGAAAGAGGTTTAGCTCTATACATTCCTAACACGATCTTGTCAGAAAAGAAATAGGATCCTAAGTTCATTAATCCAGCTAAAATAAGGCCATATATACCACCATTTTTTCCTCCAACTGCACTACCAATAAGAACAAAAATAATGGTCAAGATAGCCATTAGCATAAAAGTTTTTCCATAATTTATTATATTCATCACTTCTCCAATTTTTATAGATCTTATATAAAAACTAAATTTTCAATTTATTAATTAATTTTAATAGTTTTCAGTAGTTTTAATGTTTGTTATAAATTTTAAACTAAATTATTATAACTAATATTACACTCAAATATCAATTGTGAAATTAGTTAACTTTTATAGGATGAGTCTCTATCACAAAATCTAAAAAAATAAAAATGTTCTTATAATAAAAATTGGTGGAGATGATGGGATTTGAACCCACGACCTCCTGAGTGCGATCCAGGCGCTCTTCCACTGAGCTACATCCCCATAACTATATATATCATCTAATATCTTACCTAACTAAAATTTAAAACAAAAGTAGGTTAGTGGTGGGGACATACGGATTCGAACCGTAGACCTCCTGGTTGTGATCCAGGCACTCTAACCAACTGAGCTATGTCCCCACACATTATATTTTTATAAAATGGGTTTATTTTAGAGTTAAAAACATGGTGGAGATGACCGGATTCGAACCGGTGACTTCCTGCGTGCAAAGCAGGCGCTCTTCCGGACTGAGCTACACCCCCACAGAATAAAATAATATGGTGGGCTTACCTGGGGTCGAACCAGGGACCTCATCCTTATCAGGGATGCGCTCTAACCTACTGAGCTATAAGCCCATCTTTAATGTTATTATCTTATCTTTTTAAAAATTTGTAAAGATATGAAGCTAATAATGTATAAGAAATAATAAAATAATAATGGCAATTGGAAAATCAATTTTCAAAATTTCTATATATAAAATGTAGATTTTTATTTTCTATATTACCTAATTTTAAAGCCTCGTTTGATTAATGAGATTACTTCAGACTTTGTCCCTCGTAATGACACAGTATTAAATTCTTATTTTGAAATTTAATATTTTAATTTGAATTTTTCTTATAAATATTCATATAATAATGGAATATCTAATTAGAATTTTAAAAAATTTCTCAAACAAGGAGGTAATTTTTGCAAGAAAAAGAATTTTCACAAGAAATGGAATTAGAAACTGAAATGAAACTGAAAGAACAGCCCAAACCAGAAATTAGTGAAGCTTCTATAGATACTTCAATTTATCCACCTGATAAAGCAAGTGGAAGGGCAATTGCAGCTTTGGTTCTGGGAATAGCAGCAGTAACAATTGGTTGTTGCTTTTATCTTAATATTCTTTTAGGACCAGCTGCATTAATAGTTGGAATTTTAGAATACAGTGCTATAAATAGGGGTAAGGCTTCAATAAAGGGGAAAGGATTTGCCATAACTGGGATAATTTTGGGTATAATAGGAATATCTTTGGGTCTTTTTAGTATATTTTTAATGACCTTTGGAAAACCACTTTTAAATAGATTAATGGATTATCTTTATGGAGAATCATTGCAATATTAAAGTTAGTGGTTTATTATAGTATACTTTTAAAATGGGTTAATGGATTTATATTACGAAATATTAAACTATTTTGGTTCAGCTGTCTGCCATCAGATTATAGAACGCTCCCTTACATATAAAAACTTAACCATGCCATTATGTTCCCGATGTACTGGTATATATTTCAGTTTTTTAATCTCATTCATATCCTGTCTAATATTAAATAGAAAATATAGAGATTTTATATCAAAACGTTATGTTATTTTTGGGATAATCTCTATTATTTTAATGGGAATTGAAGTTTTTATAGAATTCTTTAATTTATTATCTCTTACAAATCAGATAAGGCTTTTAACTGGGGTTTTAGTTGGAAATTTTTTAGGTTTGATATCATCAGAAGCCTTTTTAAAAATTAGTAGCTTGAATTCAAATTCAAAAGAGAAATCAAAGTCAGTTTATATTTTTATATTCTGGTTAATTCTTCCCTTTGTTGATTTTATAATAATAAATTATTTATTTATAAAGTTCATAGGGCTCTTTTTCTTATTAGCAACTTTATTAATAATCTCAGAAATTTTATTTTTTTCATTAGTTATCTATCTATTTATCCAGTCTGTATTTACTAAGCCGATAATTAATAGAAAAGAAATATCCTTATCTGGAAAAATATTTATATCATTAGTATTATCGATTTCTCTCCTTTTAACCCTTGCTTTCCTAAGAAGTCATTTTTTTAAGATTACTTAACTACTATAATTCTATAACCTGTGTTCCAGCCATCTTATCCCCAAACCTTAGTCCTTTCTCATCAGTAAAAACAAGTACTGCTTCAATAATCACATAAATTAACAGAGGTATACAGAGTAGTACTGCAAATATCCATCCAACTACAGGTATTGCTACTAAAAAATATCCTATTGCAAAGGGCCAATTCCTCTTTGCAGATGTTTGAAGATCGCAATTAGCACCTGTCTCTACTACTATAGGTTTTAAATTAACAGCCATCTTTCCAAGACTTCTATTTTGCATAAAGTCAAAGCCATCACGTAAAAGCATATATGTGCCAGCTACTAATCCACCAACAACTGGTATTAGACTTACAACACTTGCTAGAATCGCATCAATTAAATAAGCAACAAATCTTTTAAAAACATCTGCTTTTTTATATTCTACAACTTTTTCTTCTACAGCTTCTTCTACCTCTTTTACTTCTTCAATTATCTCCTCTTCTTTTTTAATCTCTTCTTGGTTCAATTTCCCCTCCTTTTTAAAAATTTTTAAAATACATAGAAAATAAATAAATAAAAACTTATCTCTATTATAAAACAAAATTCAAATTTAGGTCACTTTTGCTTAGGTATTACCTAATATTATAATAAAGGTTACATTACAAAGATAGTTACCCTTTTAGAACACCAAGTGGTTTAAGTCTTACTACTTTGGTTGATATTCCAACATTATGAGTTACATCGACTATTTCATTTACATCCTTGTATGCTTTTGGAGCCTCTTCTGCTAAACCTGACATGTGATCAGATATAATTTTTATCCCTCCAGACTCAAGCTCTCTTTTTAGATCATCTCCTCTAAATAATCTTTTCGCTTTTCCTCTACTCATCACTCTTCCAGCACCATGACATGTTGAGCCAAAACTTTCCTTCATGCTCTTTTCAGTCCCAATGAGTAGATAGGAGGCAGTTCCCATAGTTCCACCAATTATAACTGGCTGTCCATAAGATTTATACTTTTCTGGAAGATCGGGGTGGCCTGGTCCAAATGCTCGAGTAGCCCCCTTCCTGTGCACACATAATATTTTTTCTTTATCATCAAATTTGTGCTTCTCAAATTTTGCTATATTGTGAGAGACATCATAGATTAGATTCATACCCAATTTTTCAGCACTCTTATTAAAAATACGCTCAAAGTTCTCTCTCACCCAATGACCTATAACATGTCTATTGGTTACAGCGTAATTAACTGCACATGACATTGCTTGATAATAATCTCTTCCTTCCTTACTATTTATAGGGGCACAACCTAATTGTCTATCTGGTAGTTTATATCTTTCTCTTGCAACTACTCTTCTCATAACCTCAATATAATCAGAGCATACCTGGTGACCGAATCCTCTTGAACCACAATGTATCATAACTGTAATCTGACCTTCTTTTAAATCAAAAACTTCTGCCAATTTCTCATTAAAAACTCGATCTACAACCTGAATCTCTAAATAATGATTTCCCGCACCTAATGTTCCTACCTGACTTTGTCCTCTTTTTAAAGCTTTGAAGCTAACTTTGTTGGGATTTGCATCTGGCATCCTTCCCCTATCTTCTACATAAAGTTTGTCCTCACTCCAACCATAACCTTTTTTAATAGCCCAATCTACACCCTGGGTTACTAATTTTGAAAGTTCATCTTTGCTCAATCTTAATTTCCCTCCAACTCCTACTCCTTTGGGTACATTTCTATTCAATTCATACATGAGCTTTTCCATCACAGGTATTAGATCATCCTTTGTTAAATTAGTTTTAAGCATCCTTACCCCGCATGAGATATCAAAACCCACACCACCAGGTGAAATAACGCCAGTTTCCATGTCCATAGCAGCAACGCCACCAATTGGAAAACCGTATCCCCAATGAAGATCTGGCATGGCAAATGATGCTTTCACAACACCAGGAAGTGTAGCAACATTTACAACCTGTTCTAAAGCATTATCCTGGTCAGCTTTTATAAGTAGGTCTTCATTGGCAAAGACTATGCAAGGAACTTTCATTCCCTCTTTCTGTCCCTTGGGAATTTCCCATTTGTAATCGGAAATTTTATTTACTTCATATCTAAGTTTTATCATAACTATCACCTTTTGTTTAATAGAATTCTAAAAATCTATTCACTATATATATTTTATTTGAAGTTATAGATTATTAGAAAATTAAATTATATTTATTTTTATCTTATTGAAAAATAAAATATATTCACACTTTTAATATACCATCAAAATATAACAAAAGTATATAAATTTTACTTTAATTCCAGACCTTCTATTTTAAGTAACTTTCTTTTTATATCCACTCGATTCACTTTGCCTCCAAAGCCTCCAATTGTTCCATCACTTTTTACAACTCTATGGCATGGAATGGCTATCGGAATAGGGTTTTTTGCAATTGCATTCCCAACAGCTCGACTTGCTCCTGGTTTTTTTATCTCCTTTGCTATTTGTCTGTAAGATTTAACCTTGCCATACTCAATTCTTTTAACTACATTAAGAACCTTTTTTTGAAAATCAGTTAATTTTATATCAATATTAATATTAAATTTCTTTAAATCTCCTATCAAATAACTCTTTATTTGATTTAATATTTTTTTATTTTTATAATTACTTAAGTAAATCTTTGAGCTGTTCTTATTATAATTAAATACAATTCCTGATTTATGTGAATTTGAGCTGTATTTATTTTCCAAAGATTTTATAAAATCTTCTTTACTACAATCCAAACTTACTTTTATAAGTCCTTTATCTGATGACGCTATAAATATCTTCCCTATATTAGATTCTATATTTGAAACATATATGTTTTCCATTTATTGTTATTTCTTATAGCCTATTGGAATTACAAAGAATGGGATATAATTTTCCTCTAAATTTAATATTTCTTGAACTTCCCTATCATGAAAACCACCAACAGGTACAGCTCCTAATCCTAAGGATATCGACTGGAGCAAAATATTTTGGCATGCATGTCCTGCTTCTAAATGAACATATCTAATTCCTCTTTCCCCATACTTTACTGTGGTTCTTTTATATATTCCTGTAATCACTATATTAATTGGTGCTTCCTCAATCCATTGTTGCCCCAAACAAGCATCTTTTAACTTTTTCCTTAAGTCCCCTTTTAATATCATCTCCAACTTGTGTCCCTCTGGTATGTAATGATATGCACCATCTTTCTTAACAATATAGAGCTCAAGAGGATAAAGGGCGCCCGCAGAAGGAGAAGCTCTGTGACCTCTTTCATCAGTTATTCCCTGTGCTGCCCATAGAAGTTGTGAAATCTGTTCTAGGTTAAGATCTTTTTCGTCAAAACTTCTAATAGACCTTCTATCTTTAATTGCTTCCTCTAAACTCATTTCACCCTTTATTTTTGGTTCAGGAAGACTAATTATCTCTTGAAAATCAACGTCTTCTGATTCCTCATTTTCTTTATGTTCTTCTTCATTTCTGGTAACTAAAATATTGCACCCAATATTTGTAAAAACAACAGTTAATACAACTACAGTAATTAATAGTAATTTCAGAATAATTTTTAATGAAAATTGTCTTTTTATATAAATTTCCATCTCTATAGGTTTTTTTATTTGGGAATTTAAAATTAAAAAATTTTTTTCTTTTTATTATACCATTTTTGTTAGTGACTTAGTTGTGCAAAATGGGTAATTGATATAAGGATGTTAAAAGTTGTTAGACATCGAAAAAAATTGAGGCTATGTATATTTCATTTTTTTTAATTTCTAATTTATGATATGTAGCACCTTTTATGCTTATCTTTATAGGGTGTTTTTTTAGGTCTACCTTTTCACCCCAGGCTACTGCTTTTAACAACAGCTTTTTATTTTCATCATTCTCTTTGTGTTTTGAAGAGTTATTAAATTTATTTATTTTTTTATCCGATTCATTAGAGATTGCTTCGGGACCCTGTCCCTCGCAATAACAATTATTTTTTATTTCTTTGCACTCTTTATTATTTTTTAGCTCATAAGATTTTTCTTTGTATGAATTATAATCAGAAATTTCATTTATTTTTATATCAAATCTATTGAATAGACAGTATTCTGTGTCAAAAAGGTATAAAAGTTCATTTAGCCATTTAATTAGTAGATTTTCTTCATCCTCTCCTTTGACTTGGATATAAAAATTTCTGGATGATTTAACTTTATCCAAATCTGTTATAATGGAGAACATCCCTAATGCAGTATTGCGAAATAGCTTTTCTAATGTCTCACCATAAGCTTTTATTCCTATATCAGCAGTATGATCTAATGTCCGAAACCTAATCAAATTAATCTAACTCCAAAAAATCATTTAAAAAGATAAAGAGAATATTTAATTTAACCCCCTGTTACTTTTGCTAAAGAACTTACTTTATCCCCTTCTCTTAATTTCATCACTTTGACCCCTCTTGCTTGCCTACCAACTTTTCTTATACTATCAACAGACACTCTTATGAGAGTTCCATCATTTGATATTAAGACCAGTTCATTGTTTTTTCTAACTACCTTGCACCCAATAAGTTTCCCAGTTTTTGAATCAGTTTTAATTGCAATAACTCCTTTCCCGCCTCTTCTCTGTACTTTATATTCAGAGATGGCTGTTCTCTTTCCATAGCCTTTTTTAGTAATCAATAATAGATCTGTATCATCAGTAGCGATTCCCATTCCAAGTATTCTATCACCCTTGTTAAGTCTCATTGCTCTTACACCCATAGTGTTTCTTGATGTTGATCGTATCTGATTTTCTCCGAATCTTATTCCTTTCCCATTTGCTGATATTAGAATTACTTCTTCTTTCGGCTTTATTCTTGAAACACCAACTATTTCATCTTTCTTTTTTAGATTTATTGCAATTAGACCACCTTTACTTGCATTTTTGTATTGAGAAAGTTCCGTCTTTTTTATTAAACCATTTTTAGTGACCATTATAATGAATTCTTTAAATTTAAAATTATCAGTGGTGATAACCATCTCAATTCTCTCATTATAACTAAAGTTAAAAAAATTCCTGATAGACTTGCCCTTTGAAGTTCTACCTCCAGTTGGAAGTTCATAAGTCTTAATCTTATAAACCTTACCCCTATTTGTAAAAAACAGCATATATTGGTGAGTAGAGCTTATAAAGAGGTGTTTAACAAAGTCATCCTCTTTTAGATTCATTCCCATAACTCCTATTCCACCCCTCCTCTGCTTTCTATAAGTAGTAATTGGTATTCTCTTTATATATCCAGAATGAGTTATTGTCACTATCATGTCTTCCTCGGCAATTAGGTCTTCAATATCTATGTCTTCTTCTGTTGGAGTTATGATAGTTCTTCTCTCATCACCGAATCTTTTAACAATATCTCTCAAGTCTTTTTTAATGATTTGATACACTAGTTTTTCATCACTAAGAACCTTTCCACAGTATTCAACCTTTTCTAATAACTGTTTGTGCTCCTTTTGAACTTTGTCTCTCTCAAGTCCTGTTAATCTCTGAAGTTTCATATCCAAAATTGCTTGTGCCTGAATTGTTGTTAGCTTAAAGTTTTTTATTAATCTCTGTCTTGCTTGAGAAACCGTCTTACTCGTCTTTATAAGTTTAATTACTTTATCCAGGTTAGCCAAGGCTATGAGTATGCCATCTAATATATGAGCTCTGGTTTTAGCTTTTCTTAGTTCATATTTTGTTAATCTTATTACAACATTGAATTGATGTTTTATATAGTTATCGATTAGTTCATGTATTGTTATAAGCTTGGGAACACCATCTATCAGTGCAATATTTATTATTCCGAAAGTATCTTGAAGTTGAGTATGTTTATATAGATTATTTAGAATTACATAAGGTTGAGATTCCTTTTTTAGCTCAATAACTACCCTCATCCCGCTTCTATCAGATTCATCTCTTAAATCATATATTCCTTCAATTTTTTTCCCTCTCACTAATTCTGCTATTTTTCTAATTAGATTTGCTTTGTTGACTTGATATGGAAGCTCAGTTATAACAATCCTTTTTTTCTTACTCTTCATGGTTTCAAGGTGAGTCTTTGCCCTCACAGTTATTTTACCCTTTCCCGTTTCATATGCTTCCTTTATACCCCCCATTCCTAAAATCAACCCACCTGTTGGAAAATCGGGGCCCTTTATTTTCTTCATTAGATTTTTTAAAGATATTTTTGGATCATCTATATATGCAATAATTCCGTCTACAGCCTCATTTAAATTATGTGGTGGCATATTTGTAGCCATACCTACAGCAATACCTGATGAGCCATTTATGAGAAGGTTTGGAAATTTGCAGGGTAGTACCTCTGGCTCCTTCAAGCTACCATCAAAATTGTCAACAAATTCAACGGTATCTTTGTTAATGTCTCTTATCATCTCCATACTAAGAGATGATAATCTTGCCTCAGTATATCTCATGGCAGCTGGATTATCACCATCAACTGAACCAAAATTACCATGCCCATCAATTAGTAAATATCTTAAAGAAAAATCTTGAGCCATCCTGACCAAAGCATCATAGACCGCGGTATCACCATGTGGATGATATTTCCCAAGACAATTATGAGAAATCATGCTATTTGCTATAAATTCATGTTCTTTTTCTACTTCTATATCATAAGTTTTTTGTGGTTCAACCTCTTCTATAGAAGATACCTTCATAAAATATATGTCATCGTGGATAATCTCTTCTACGAAATTATTTAGATCTGAACCTACCCTTTTCAATTTAGCTTTGATACCCAGTTTTATAATTTGTGATTTTCTTAATGGCTTTTCATGAAGGTTCTTAGAATACCTTATTTTACAACCCCCATTATATTTAATTCCCCTTCTGAATTTATTTTCATTGATATCCTTATACCATCCCCCTCCACGATGGTATTTGCTTAATTCTTTAAATATTTTTTCTCCAGCATAAGGAACAATATCATATCGAAATCCTATATCTTTCCTTTTAATAGCTGCTATTCTGTGAACACGTTCTTGTTTTTTTCTGTTAATTAACTTAAGTTTTTTAGCCAGATTAACTGCATTTTTCCCCTGTATCTCTAAATAATAAAAAGGGTGTCGCGCAATAACTTTTCTACCACAAACATAATGACTTTTTATATTTTTATTTATGTATTTAGAGCTAAATATTCCATAATGTTGAAGAATAATCATTAATTGATCTATTATTTTCTCAGAAATTGAACCGTAATGGATTGTACACCTATTTTTATGAATTGAACCATCTCCTTCAATTAATCCAGAGATAAAAGCAAATATTACATTTTCTGGAGAATTAAATATCTGTTCTGAAATTTTTTTCTTTAGTGCATTAACTCCCTCTAAACTAAAATTAGATACAAAGAATTCATTTATATTTTTTCTATTTATTCTTATAAAATATAAGTTGTTTGAGACACCTTTTTTTAATTCAATGGTTGGAGTATAATCAAACTCTTGTTTAAAAATAGAGGTAACATTTTCTATAACTTCTTTACTGCCATAGAAGCTTAGTCTTGGAAGTTTCTTACTGCCATAATCATTGGATATAGAACCATCAGATAAAAAAAGTCCTAATAGATATCCAATATTTTCATTTAAGTGCTTGGTCTGATGTGATTGAGCTGTTTTTAATTTTACATTTTCTTTAATTTTTGGATATGTAGCTCTTATGGTAATGAAATCATAATTTAAGTCTTTTGCATCTTTCCATTCAAATTTCCATTCAGGAGTTAAGACCTTAAATTTTTGTGAAGGGGTAACAATATTAGAAAGACCGTTTTCGAGTGTTACCTTTAATAATTTTTTTTCTGGCATTTCATATAATTTTGTAACTGTTCCCAATCCATTTTGTGTATAAATTTTATCTCCACATTTTATATTTTTAATTTGGATTAAGCCCCTATCAGTTAATACTAGAGTATCTTTAACAAAACATTCACCTGTGATTCTTGCACTTTTTTTATGAGGTTTATCATTTGTTATGCCCATATCATACATCGCATAAAGAATTCTTCGATGAACAGGTTTTAATCCATCTCTAACATCAGGAAGGGCTCTTCCAACAATCACACTCATTGAATAATCAAGATATGATTTCTTCATTTCTTCTTCTATATCAACAGGTTTTACTTTACTAACTATTTGCTTTACCAATAATATCTCTCCTTGTTTAATATCATTTTTAAATGTCTAAGAATCTTACATCTTTTGCTCTTTTTTGAATAAACTCTTTGCGAGGTTCTACCTGACTTCCCATTAAAGTTGAGAATGTTTCTTCAGCTGATATTGTATCTTCTATCCCAACTTTAAGAATTACTCTTTTCCCTGGATCCATGGTAGTTTCCCACAGTTGTTCGGGATTCATCTCACCTAAACCTTTATACCTCTGCATAGTAATTCCTTTCTTTTCTATCCTGCTCAATAATTGCTGTAGTTCCTCATCAGAATATACATAGTAATTCTTCTTCCCCTTTTTTACTAGATATAATGGGGGTTGAGCTATATAAACATATCCTGCCTCAATTAATTCCCTCATATATCTATAAAAGAATGTGAGTAATAAAGTTCTTATATGTGAACCATCCACATCGCCATCACATAGGATAATTGCTTTATGATACCTGGCATTTTTTATGTTAAACTCATCTTTAATTCCAGTCCCTAATGCAGTAATTATTGCCTGAATTTCATTACTACTTAATACCCTTAATTCCCTTGATTTTTCCACATTTAATATCTTACCTCTTAGTGGTAGTATTGCTTGAAACTGCCTATCCCGGGCTTGTTTACAGCTCCCTCCAGCTGAATCACCCTCTACTAAAAAAATCTCGCCCAATGATGGGTCACTTATACTACAATCAGCTAATTTTCCAGGAAGAGAGCTGCTTTGTAGTAGTCCTCTTTTGCGAGTAAGTTCACGGGCTTTTTTTGCAGCATCTCTTGCTCTTGCTGCATTGATTGTTTTGTTTAAAATGGCTTTCGAATAAGTGGGGTGTTCCTCTAAATATTCACTTAATTTTGTATTAACTATCGATTCAACTATACCAATCATTTCACTATTTCCCAGTTTCGTTTTTGTTTGGCCTTCAAATTGAGGTTCTCTTAACTTCACACTTAAAATTGCTACAAGACCTTCTCTTATATCTTCCCCTGTTAAATTTTCATCTTTATCCTTTAGGATTCCTTTATTTCGTGCATAATCATTTATCACCCTGGTTAATGCTTTCTTAAATCCGCTTTCATGTGTTCCGCCTTCATGAGTATGAATATTGTTAGCAAAAGAGTATAAATTCTCACTATAACCAGTTGTATATTTCATGGCTACTTCCACCTGATTTGTATTCACACTACTTTTGAAATACATTACTCCTTTATGTAGTGAATCTTTCTTTGAAACCAGATCTTTTACAAAATCAACAATTCCACCTTTATATTTATACTCTTCAACTATTGGTGGCTTATGTCTCTCATCCTGATAGACAATTTGTAATCCACTATTCAGATAAGCCATTTCTTTTAGGTATTTTAATATAGTTTCAGATTTGTAATTTATATCATCAAAAATTTCAGGGTCAGGCCAAAACCTGATCATTGTTCCATGTTTTTTAGAACTACCATATTTAGTTAATTTTGTGATTGGCTTTCCCCTACTGTATTCTTGTCTAAATACATGACCATCTCTTCTAATCTCAGCTATTAGTTTACTGGACAATGCATTTACTACTGAGAGACCTACACCATGTAGTCCTCCTGAAACCTTATACACATCTTCACTAAATTTACCCCCAGAATGTAGTGTGGTTAAAATAACCTCTACTGCTGGTTTTTTAAATTTTTTCATTTTCTTTACAGGTATTCCTCTTCCATCATCTATCACTGTTACTGAATTATCCTTATATACTACAACAAGTATTTTTGAACATGCTCCCGCCATTGCTTCATCAATGCTATTATCCACGACCTCATAAATTAAGTGATGAAGCCCTCTGTGACCTGTTGAACCGATATACATACTTGGTCTTTTTCTTATAGCTTCAAGATCTTTTAGAACCTTTATATCTTCAACATCATAAGTTTTTTTAACCAATTTAATTATCTCCCTTTAAAAGGCATCTTAATAAAAAATTAAGTTGATCTTTATTTAAATTTTGATTATCAGAATGTTGGCACTTCCTTAGTTAGGGGTTTTAAAAAAGGAAATGCCAAATAGAAACATTTTTTGTATCTTTCTTCTTTCTAAAATTTCTGTGTATTTTGCTGCATTAATTAATATTTGTTATATGACTTTAAAAAGTGAATTTAAAAAATAAACAAGAGGGTAATTTTCCCTCTCTTTATTTATTTCTTTTAAAAAAATTATGAAAAACATTAAATAAATTATATCATAAAATCACACATTTAGCCTTATAAATATTTAATAATAGGGTTTTTGAACTACCCCTACACGAAGGAAGGGATCTTAGACGATCAATTCTTTATTTATCGGTATTTTCTCTTTTTGCTTGACCCTCCATTGCTTTTTCAAAGTGCTCCCTCAAATCCTCGTCCGGTATCTGTGAACTAATTTTATCAATCTCTTTCTTTTGATTTTCTGATAATTTCCTTGTTTTTGAAACCCTGTCTGTTTTCTCTGATAATTTTATTGTTTTTAGAGTCTTATCTTTCTTTTCTGATAGTTTATTTACTTTTGGGACTATTTTTGTCTCTTTGGTATCAATCTTTTTAAATAGTCTGTTGGATCTTGCAGGATAAAATCTTATTTTATTAATAACACTCTTTTCTAAATATTTATTTATCCTATTTCTTATCTCTGGCTCCATCATCTGAAGTTCGTGTGCCCATACTGAACTTGTTACTTCAACATATAAAATTCCTTTTTTTACTTTGAATGGCTTTGCATGTCGAGCAATATCATCCCCAACAATATTTTCCCAGAAAACAACGGCTTTCCCCTGTTCAATACCTTTAATAATTCCCATCCTACTGAGAATCGAGGGTAAAATTTCTCCTATTTTTTTCATGTTATTGCCAAACCTTGATTTTTCCATTCTCTACTAAATAAGTTGATATTTTAGACTTCATCCTTTGTTGTCCACCTGATCCGTAATGCCTAGCATCTCTTCCCCCAATAGTAATTTTAATATCATATCTGTGTGGACCAATAGTTGTTACTCCTATAGAAATATCTCTTTTTTGCCTTTCTTTTAATTTTCTTAACATCTCATCTTCTATATCTTTTATTTTATCTTTTTTTTCAACAGACATAGAGGTACTATAGCAAATCTCTAATTTCCCATTTATGGGAATCCTATCAATAAACTCCTTAGCTAAATTATTTAAAATTTCAAGTAGTTTTATTCTCTCCATTATTATAAAAGAACCTGGGGTTACAAACAATCTGTTCCATAAATCAATTGTGTTTACAATCTTCTTCCTGTTACCGGTTAAATGAAATAGTTTCAGTAGTGAATTTCTTTGGTTAAGTATCCTTTGATATCTTTCAAAATGATGTCTATACTCAGGATTGATCTGATTTAAGATTCTATCTAAAAACTGACGTCTATAAACAGGTGATGACCTTACTATGTCTAAGTCTTGTGGTGAAAACATAACTACAATAAAATTTGCTTCTTTGTTGTCTGCTGTTCTGTAAGACGACCCACAGGATAAAAAATATATTGATTCAAGTAAATTTGTTTTTCCCTGGGCATTCGTTCCAATAAACATGTTTAAGCCCGGCTTTAACTCTAACTTCAATGATCTGTAGTTACGAAAGTTAGAAAGCTCTAAACGTTTTAAGTACAATGAGTTACCTCTATTTTTAATAAGCAAGACTAAAGCCTTGCCCTACACTATATCACTCATTCTTAAAATTATATGAACTAAATATTCTTTTAAGATATCTTACAAGATAATAATATATAATATTTTTAAATTTTTATTTGTAATTGTATAATAGATAAAAAAAGAGAGAAAAGTGATTTATTAGTTAGTGCAAAACTGAATATTTTCATTATGGCTTGATACGGCTGTTAGATAAATTTTAAATTTGTAAAAAAGTGTCCACTTTTAAATTTTAAATGACATTTACCTTGATACAGCTTGACATTATAAAATATATTTTATTATAATATTAGTTTAATATTAAAAATCTTTATAAAAGGGGGTGCTATTAGAAAAATATATAATATAACAGAAGTGGTAATGGTGGCGATTTTTTTTCTTTTTAAAAATCACTGAAAAGGAGGAAAAATGAGTTTTAAAAAATTTTTATCTACAAGTATAATAATAACCACTATAATTGCAGTTAGCCTTGGACTAACTGGTTGTCCTCCAGCAGTTTCTGCTGAGCCTCTTATTATTGGTACTACTGATTCAGTAACACAATTAGACCCGGCACAGACATACGATTTTCATACATGGGAGATATTTCACAACACAGCTGATACTCTACTGACCTATGTTGCTGGAACAACTGATCTTCAGCCAGGATTAGCAGAGGACATGCCTGAAGTTAGTGATGATGGACTTGAGTACACATTTAAGTTAAGAGAGGGACTGAAATTTACCGATGGAACCCCGTGTAATGCTGAAGCTGTTAAATGGTCAATTGATAGGGTTGTTGTATTAGAAGGAGATCCTAACTGGTTAGTAACTTCTTTTGTGGAAAGTGTTGAAGTTATAGATGAGCTAACTGTTAAATTTAAATTACTAGACCCCATTCCCTATTTCCCACTCCTTGTAGCAACTACACCTTATACTCCAATAAGTCCAAAGGCTTATCCAGAAAGTGAAATTGACTCAGATAACACATCTGCTGGTATTGGTCCATACAAAATTACTAAGTGGGAAAGAGATGTTGAAATGGCATTAGAGGCAAATCCAGATTATTATGGAACACCTCCTGCATACAGTAATGTTATAGTTAAATACTTTGCAGATTCCACCACAATGAGATTAGCCCTGGAAAATAAGGAGATAGATATAGCATGGAAAACCTTAGAACCTGTTGATTATGAAGATTTAGAGAAGAATCCAGATCTAACAATTATTGAAGGACCTGGTGCTTATATCCGTTACATCTGCCTTAATACAACTACTGACCCATATACTGATGTAAAAGTTAGAGAAGCAGTAGCTGCTGCAATTGATAGAAATAAGATATCTGATGTTGTATTTATGGGTACACATGCTCCTCTGTATAGTATGGTTCCTATGGGAATGTGGAGCCACATTGATGCTTTTAAAGATGAATATGGAGAAAGAGGTTTAGAAAAGGCAATAAGTTTGTTAGAAGATGCTGGATATAGTGAAGATAATCCACTTGAAACTGATCTCTGGTTTACAACTGACCATTATGGTCCAACTGAAGATGATATAGCTTCTATTTTGAAAGATTCCTTAGAGGAGACAGGAATTTTTAAAGTTAATCTTCAAAGTGCTGAGTGGGCAACTTATACTGAATATTTAGGTGAGGGTACAATGCCTTTGTTCCTACTCGGTTGGTATCCTGACTATCTTGATCCAGATAATTACACCTGGTCTTGGGGTCACTCAGAAGCCTCTGATGATATAGGAGTTTTCTATAGTAACTCTGAAATGGACGAGATTCTGGAAAAAGGTCAAGTTACTACGCCACTCAGAGGAGATGAGAGAAAGGCTATTTATGAAGATGCTCAGAAACTATGGGCTAAGGAATGCCCGACAATACCGTTCACTCAGGGACAACTTCTTATTGTAGCACAAAAGAATGTATCTGGTATAAAACTTGATCCTACTATGTTCCTTCACTATTTCTTGCTTACAAAATAAAAGAATTTAAAGAAGGTATATAGTAAGGATTTAAAAGGAAGGATTTTGACAGTTTTTTAGCTGTCAAAATCCTTCTAATTTTTACTTCCTTTTATAATTTGATATATCTCTCGATATCCCTTAAAATATTTCAAATTTAGTAATAAAACCTTATTAAAAATTAATCTTAATTTTCATAATTAACCTATACATTCTATATAATTATAATAAGAATATTTAAATTTAATTAAGAGTATTTATATTTGAAATTTTTAGTAACGTCTCTAAAATATTTTTAACTATTAAAAAGTAATATGAAATCCTTAAGAGCCTATATTATTACCAGAATATTTCTTACTATACCAATGATTTTTGTTTTAGTAACCTTAATATTTTTAATAGTAAGAATTATGCCTGGTGACCCTGTGCGTGCTATGTTAAGACCTGGTGCACCACAGGAATATGTTGATGATATAAAACATAGCTTGGGACTTGATAAACCTCTTTATATACAATACTTTGAATATCTTTATAATCTTCTAAGAGGTGATTTAGGTAAATCTTTGGCTCCTGTTCGTGGAAGACCTATAGCAAAGGACTTAAAAGAAAAATTTCCAGCAACACTTGAGCTTAGCATTACTTCAATGGCAATAAGTATCCTTGTTGGTATTTTTACTGGAGCTTATTCAGCTCATAAAAGAAGAAGTTTTGCTGACTATGGATTTAGACTCTACGGAATAATAATTTACACTATCCCTGTTTTTTGGATGGGCTTGATGTTGCAGTTATTTTTTGGAGTATATTTAAAATTGCTACCTGTTTATGGAAGAATTGGAACAGGTTTAACTCCTGAAAAAATAACAGGGCTTTTTATATTAGATAGTATATTAAATGGCAATATTGTAAGTTTAGTAAGCGCAATAAAGCATCTCATACTACCTTCTTTAACTTTGGGCTTATATATTTCCGGAGTCTTTACCAGGTTAACAAGAACAAATATGTTGGATGTTTTAAGTCAGGATTTTATAACAGCAGCAAGAGCAAGGGGTCTCTCTGAAAGAGTTGTTGTTTATAAACATGCTTTAAAAAATGCACTTATTCCCATTATAACAATGATGGGTTTACAATTTGCTCTCTTATTAGCTGGAGCAGTTTTAACAGAGACAACTTTTTCATGGCCCGGCTTGGGAAGATTCCTGGTGGATAGGATTTTATACCGGGATTTTCCATCAATCCAGGGTAGTGTAGTTTTTATCGCAATTTTAGTAGCGGGTGTTAGCTTACTTGTTGATATTGTTTATTCTTATTTAGACCCAAGAATCAGATATTAACGAAATTTAAATGAAAAATAAAATATTTCTTCTTAGTTAAGTATGTTGAGACAAGAATATAATTTATTGCAAGGAAATTAAATGGAAAAAGAAGATAAATTTTTTTCGCACAGATTACTCGGTTGGTTTATAAAAAGCGCAAAATGGTATGGTTCAGAATTCTATATAACTGTTATTGGTTGCATTATTATATTGGTTATAATAATTATTACAATATTTGCTCCCTTTATTGCTCCCAATAATCCAATTAAATTTGTAGGTAAACCCTTTTTACCACCTGATTCTAATTTTTTTATGGGAACTGATAATTTAGGTAGAGATATCTTTAGTAGAGTAATATATGGAGCAAGGGTAGTTCTCTTAATAGCATTTTTATCCTCAATCTTTTCAGCACTAGCAGGAGTACCACTTGGACTTCTTTCTGGTTTTATTGGTGGAAAAATTGATAGGATACTTTCTCTTATTATGGATAGCATATATTCATTTCCAGGACTTATATTAGCAATTGCTATGGCAGCATTATTGGGTCCTGGAGTTATTAATATATCTGTTGCTATAGCATTTGTTTATACACCTACCTATTTTAGGATGTCTCGAGGACATACTCTTTCAATTAAAGAGGAGTTGTATGTAGAAGCTGCTAAAAGTTTAGGCGCAAAACCATCAACAATTTTAATAAATTATATTTTCCCAAATGTAATACAATCAATAGTTGTTGTTTTTTCACTTAATATAGCAGATGCAATTTTAACCGCAGCTGGTCTTAGCTTCTTAGGTCTTGGAATTCCACCTCCAACTCCCGATTGGGGTATGGATTTAAGTCAAGGAAAAGCATTTTTACCAAGTGGTAGCTGGTGGATAATAACATTTCCAGGAATAATGATATCTCTTACCACTTTAGGTTTTAGTATGATAGGTGAAGGATTAAATGAGATATTAAATCCAAAAATTACTGAAAGATAAAATTTATACTTAATGAAGCATTAAATAATTATTAAAAAAATAATCTTTTAATATATACATCCTAAAATGAATGAAAAAAATAAGACTATATTAAAAATAAAAGATTTAGAGGTTTTATATCCTACCAGAGTGGGTTTAGTTAAGGCCGTTGATAATGTAGGGCTTGAACTTAAAAGGGGAGAAACCCTGGGTTTAGTTGGGGAGTCTGGTTGCGGAAAATCTACTCTTGGCTTTTCTATACTGGGACTTATACCCCCACCAGGTAAAATTGTTGGAGGAGAAATCCTGTTTAATGGCGAGGATTTAGTTAAGAAGACAGAAAAAGAGATGACAAAGATTAGAGGAAAGAGAATATCCATGATTTTTCAGGATCCAATGACAAGTTTAAATCCTTTGATGAGAATTGGCGACCATATAGTTGAAACTATTTTAACTCATGAAAAGGAATTAAATAAAAAAGAGGCTAAAAAGAGTACTGAGGATTTAGTAGACAGACTTGGAATCTCAAAAACAAGATTAAATGATTATCCTCACCAATTTTCTGGTGGTATGAGACAAAGAGTAATGATAAGTTTAGCATTAGCACTTAATTCTGATTTGATTATTGCTGATGAACCTACTACATCATTAGATGTTATTGTAGAAGCTCAGATACTAGATTTGTTAAGAGAACTTAGAAGTTTATATAAATTAACAATAATATTAATCACTCATAATATGGGTGTTGTTTCTGAGCTTGTAGACAGAATTGCAATTATGTATGCCGGAAGGATTGTAGAGATTGCAGATTGTTTTCCTCTTTTTGAAAAACCTTTTCATCCATATACAATTGGACTCTTAAAATCTATACCAAATATAAGTCTCGAGAAGCAAGATTTAGAGATAATGCCGGGTTCACCTCCAGACTTAATTAATCCTCCAACTGGGTGTAGATTTCATCCAAGGTGTGTAAGTACTATGAAAAAGTGTTCAATATACGAACCACCACTAAAGGAGGCAAAAGAAAATCATCTTGTAAGATGTTGGCTATATTGATTATAAATTTTAATATAAATTAATAAAAATGGTTATGACTAATAATTTAGTTGAAGTAAAAAATTTAAAAAAATATTATCAAGTTCAAAAAGGATTTTTAGAAACTCTCCTTGCTGGAAAAATAGACTTTATTAAAGCAGTAGATAAAATTAGTTTTAATATAAGAAAAGGAGAAGTTTTTGGGCTTGCTGGTGAAAGTGGGAGTGGAAAAACGACAACGGGAAGACTTATATTAGGATTAACTGAACCCACAGAAGGAAAAATATTTTTTGATAATATTGATATCTCTTCATTGAGTCCTTCTGAAATGAGAAATTTCAGAAAAAAAATGCAGATAATTTTTCAGGATCCATATGCCTCTTTAAATCCAAGGATGAAAATCAGAGATTCAATAGGTCATTCTCTTCTCATCCATAAAATCTGTAATAAAGCTGAGAAAAGGGAACTGGTTTTAGATATTATGAAAAAAGTAGGATTAACACCATCTAAAATTCTTTGTGAAAAATATCCTCATCAATTAAGTGGGGGACAAAGACAAAGAGCAGTTATCGCTAGGGCTTTAATATTACAACCAGAATTAATAGTAGCGGATGAACCAATTGCTATGGCTGATGTTTCAGTAAGGGCAACACTACTTAAGCTAATGATGGATTTAAAGAATGAATTTAATTTAACATATCTTTTTATAACACATGATTTAGCAACAACAAAATATATTTGTGACAGGATAGCAATTATGTATCTTGGCAAGATATTTGAGACGGGAACAATTTATGATGTTTACTCTAATCCAAAACATCCATACACAATTGCATTACTCTCTGCTGTTCCTGTTCCTGATCCTAAAGCAAGAAGGAAACACTTAATTCCTCGAGGTGAGATTCCAAGTCCCATTAATCCACCACAAGGGTGTAGATTTCATCCAAGGTGTCTAAAAGTTATTAATATCTGTAGTAAGAAAGAACCTGAGCTAATTGATATTGGAAACAACCATCTTGTTGCTTGCCATTTAGAATAACTATTTAATTTAAGATCCAGTTTTACATAAAAAATAAATATGTAGGGTAAGGCTTTAGCCTTGCAAATAAATTCAAAATTAAATTATAAACGTAACCCTGAAGGGTTGCCCTACATAAAAATATAAATATTAATTTATGTTGATATTAAATTTTTAATTATTTCTTTTAAAGGAATTAAAATTTTATTAAATTGTAAATTTATATTATTAATAATACATATACACAATCTTGCTAAAAATAACAAAGATAATAAAACATTATCTATGAAAAGGAGGATGGCTCTCACCCCTTCAATTAATAAGGGGTCTTGAAGTCTTCATTTTATAATGAATAACGTATCAAGAGGTGAAGCTTTAATAGCAAAAACTATAAAGGATATGTATCAAGAAGGGCAGACTGACTATTTTTTAGATCCTATTGTTCTTATTGATGATGAAAGAAAGCCTATTGGGCCAATTAGGGATGGTGATTCTGTTATTTTCTGCTGTCGCCGTGGTGAAAGAGAGGTTCAATTGACAAGAGCATTTATAGATCCATCTTTTAATAAATTCCCAGTGGTAAATTTTAAAAATCTTAATTTCGTAACGATGACTTTATATCATAAGATGCTCAAAGATTTACTAGTTTCTATTGCATTTCCTCCTCTTGAAAAAATCAAGGGTACTATGGGTGAGATAATCAGTGAACATGGGCTATCTCAGCTTCGTATTGCTGAGTCAGAAAAATTTGCTCATGTTACATTCTTTCTTAATGACGGTAACAATGAACCTTTTCCAGGTGAAGATGATGTTAAGGTCCCTTCACCTAAGGGAGTGCTTTTTGATTGTGTTCCAGAGTTAAGTAGTGCACAAGTGACTGAAGAGGTTTTAAAAGGTTTAAATAAAAATAAATATGCACTGATTGCTGTTAATTTCGCAAATGGCGATGTTATTGGACATATAGATAATTTAGATGCAAAAATTAAATGTGCTGAGGCTCTGGACAAATGCCTTGGGCAAGTTATAGAGGGTGCTCAATCAACAGGATATATTACCATTATAACAGCAGATCATGGTGTTCTTGAAATAGCAGTTAAAGATGATGGTACTCCAAATGTTAGGCATACTGACAGTCCTGTGCCTTTTATCTTAGTACCTCCTGATGAAGAGATGGGTGTTGATTTTTCTTTGAGAGAAGGTGGGTCTTTAGCGGATGTAGCTCCTACTATTCTTCAGATTATGGGATTACCAAAGCCAGAATTTATGAATGGTAAGAGTTTAATACAAAACTATCCCGATATTAATAAGAATAGCAAAAAGAAAGTACTTCTTGTAGTCCTGGATGGCTGGGGAATTGGTAAAAATGATGAAACAAATCCTATCTTTTTGGCTAACACACCATTTTGGGATCAATTAATTTGTAAATATCCCTTTACCCAACTAAAGGCTGCTGGAAGAGCCGTAGGTCTTTTGGAAGGAAAACCAGGAAATTCAGAAGCTGGTCATATAAATATCGGAGCTGGTCGTGTAATTGTTCAAGATGATGCAAGAATTGATATTGCTATTGAAAATGGTACATTTCATAGAAACCCAGCTTTTATTGAAGCAATAGACTCTGCCAAGAAGCATAATAGCTCACTTCATTTAATAGCTTTGCTTTCTAAAAAAAGTTCTCATGGAAGCATGGCCTATCCTCTTGAGTTATTGAAACTTGCTAAAAATAGAGGTCTAAGGAAAGTGAATGTGCATATTATATTTGATGGAAGAAGCACACAACCAGGAAGTGCTCCAGTGTTTCTGAAAGAGTTTGCAAAGGAAATGGATAAAATCTCTATAGGTAGGATTGTTTCAGGCGTTGGCAGAGGAATAGCACTTGATAGAGACAGGAATTATAATAAGACTAAGAAGGCTTATGACTCTCTTGTATTTGGTGTTGGTAGAGAAGCTCACAAATGATTTTTTGTAAAGATATAAATTCACTTCTTTCAAGGAGTAGCTATATTAAATGCAAATAATACTTTTTATTTTAATAATTGCTGTTTTAACTTTTCTGTTAATTAAAAAAGTAAACCTACAATTTGTATTCATATTGGGTTCTTTCCTCTTTGTCATTCTCTTTAAACGGAATGTCTCTCTTTTTATTGATGTACTCCTGATAACATTAAGAAACTCTAAGACCTGGCAATTAATTGGAGCTGTCTTATTAATGCTACTGTTCAATGACATTCTTAGAAAAACTGAAAGGTTACAACTACTTATAGACTCTCTAAAGGAACTATCAAAATCTGTTAAATTAATTTCAGCTATTATACCTGCACTTGTTGGTTTTCTTCCAATGTTGGGTGGTGCAATGATATCAGCTCCATTGGTAGAGGAGGTCCTTGACAATTGTGATGTAACAAATGAAAAGAAAACGTTAATAAATTATTGGTATAGGCATGTATGGGAATACACCTTGCCTCTTTATCCAGGAATAATTCTTACAAGCGGGCTTTTAAACATTAATTTTTCAACACTAATTCTGTATAATATACCATTAACTTTACTTGCAATATCTGCTGGAGTTTTATTCTTATTTGATTTAAAAAGAAAAAATCCAAAGACTTTTTTCGAGAAGTCAAAAAGGAGAATTTTTTTAAATCTTTTTATTGGATTATCGCCAATATTAGCAGTTATTATTGGAGTTACTATTTTCAAAATTAATATCATAATAGTTTTAGCGATTGTCATTACTGCTTTATTGATTTTGTTTAAAGATTATATTCCAGAAATTCACAGAGACTTTGATTATAAGAAGTATTTATCTATGCTTGTATTGGTTTTTGGATTAATGCTCTTTAAAGATTCATTTATTGAAAGTGGGGCTGTTAATGTTCTCCCTGAATACCTAATCTCAAATAATGTTCCCAATATAATCATTATTGCTTTAATTCCATTAGTTGCAGGATTAATGACTGGAATTACTCATGCAGCAGTAGGAATCTCTTTTCCAATTATCATGCCATTTTTGTTTCCTGAAACTGGAATTAATATGGGTGGTGTTGTTCTTGCTTTTATGGCTGGATTTGCTGGAGTATTATTGTCGCCTGTTCATGTTTGTTTGGCTATTACTAAAGATTATTTTAAAGCTGATTCAAAAAAGTTATATAAATTACTTTTTCCAGCAGTTTTAATAATGCTTGCGGGAGCATTTTCACTATATTTTCTATATCAATAATTATTTGAGATTGCTTCAGGACTTTGTCCCTCGCAATTACAATCCTTCAAATTTATTATTTTTAACATTTGTTATTGTAACAACAAGATAAGTTGAGCAGGAGGAAAGATGCAGATTAGGAAAATGAAAAAAGAGAATTATGGGGAACTAATCCAGCTCTGGGAGAGAGCTGGATTAGACTATAAGCAATGTGGAAGAGATTCCAGAGAACATATATTGAAAGAATTAAGGGCTAATCCAGACCTTTTTCTTGTTGCAGAACAGGATGAAAAGATAATAGGGTCAGTTTTAGCAACATATGATGGAAGAAAGGGTTGGTTAAATAGAGTTGCAGTGGATCCTGAGTTTCAAGGAAAAGGTTTGGCAAAAAAATTGTGTCTTGAAGCAGAAAATGTTCTTCGTAAAAAGGGGTGTATTATTTTTGCCATGCAAATTCATGATAGTAACAAAAGATCTAAAGAAATGGCTAAAGGTTTGGGTTACGAGGAAAGAAAAGATATTATATATTTTCGCAAAAAGGACGATGACGATTTTTAACTCCATAGCCAAGAAATCCCCTTGACTTGGCTGGGGAATGAAGGGCATTATTAACTAGTAAATATCATAACACCTTAGACTATTTAAAATATAAAAAAAGTAGATAATAATATAGTTATATGATAAAATATATAACTATGAAATATCAATTAGATAAATCAAGTCATTCTGTTCACTTACTACAGTATCACCTTGTGCAGTGTGTGAAATATAAAAAGGATGTATTTGATAATAATGAAATCGTTGATTTTCTTAAACAAAAAATCAGGGAAATAAGCATCCGATTTGATGTTAAGGTGCTGAACATAGAATGTGATAAAGATTACTTTTATATGATATTTAAAACAAAACCAAAATTAGACATCCCAAGATACCTAAATACTATAAAAACCATAACTTCAAGAGAAATAAAGAGAAAATTCCCAGAGGTGAAGAAAAAGTTGTACAAAGAAGCGTTCTGGTCAAGATCATATCTCCTTGTGACAACAGGACAAGTAACATTAGATGTACTTAAACAATATGTAGAAAGTCAAAGACAAAAATGAAACTAACTTATAAGTTTAGATTGTATCCAACCAAAGACCAGGAAGAAAAATTATTATGGACATTAGATAAAAACCTTTAAAAAAACTTATGACAAATTCCTATTTATCGAAATGTAGAAGAGTCAATTACCCCTACCTAAAGGAAGGGGCTTGTTCCGTGAGGAATGAGGGCAACTAGTTGATTAGGAGGCATAGAAATATGCAGAAGTTATCAGTAAAGTTAAAGAACCCACCAGTGAATACTTCTCTAGTTCACTGCTCTGGAAGTTCTGTATTAAACAAAGAGGAAACTCTTAGTGTACAGGACAAATTACTGACTTAATAACATCTCCGAAGAGAACACACGCTTATCAGTGAGCGGGCCTAAAGCCATTACACTGATATATGTACAAAACAATGAAGGAAAATAAGTTATGCAAAAAGTGTATGTGCAAAACTAAGACAAAACACCTTTAATGCCTTGTAAACAAGCAAAGGCAAGACATTTGATAAGAGACAAGAAGGCAAAAGTAGTAAGGTGTAATCCTTTTACAATTCGTTTGAATTGGGATTGTGAGAAAAACATTCAACCAGTCACGCTTGGAGTAGATACTGGTTACTTAAAGATTGGGTTTTCAGCTATTACTAATACCCAAGAATTAATATCAGGTGAAGTTCAATTAAGAAAAGATGTTTCTAAAAAAATATCTGAAAGAAGAACATATAGAAGAGCAAGAAGAAGTAGAAAGCTGTGGCATAGGAAATCTAGATTTGACAATAGAGTTTCTGCTAAAAAGAAGGACTGGTTAGCACCCTCTATTCAACATAAATTGGATACTCATATCAAAGCAATAGATAAGATTAAAAAAATACTGCCCATTACTCAAATCAATATTGAAGTTGCTACTTTTGACACCCAGAAGATGCAAAATCCTAAAATCAGGGGAACTGAATATCAACAAGGTGAGTTACAAGGATATGAACAAAAAGAATATCTACTGGAGAAGTGGTATAGAAAATGTGCTTACTGTGGTAAAACAAATGTTCCTTTAGAAGTTGAACATATAGTTCCAAAATCAAGAGGTGGCTCAGATAGAATTTCTAATCTTACCATAGCCTGTAATAAATGTAATCAAAAGAAGGGTAATAAGACGGCAAAAGAATTTGGTTATCATGAAATACAGGAAAAAGCAAATAAATCATTAAAAGAAGTAGCATTCATGAATAATGTCAGATGGAAATTAGTCAATCAATTAAAAGAACAGGGTAATAAAGTTTCTCATACTTATGGATATATCACTAAATATAATAGAGCTAAATTAGGTTTAGAAAAATCACATTCTAATGATTCTTTTGTAATAGCTAATGGTATTAGTCAAAAGAGGTGTAAACCTTTTATAGCAACCCAGACACGCAGAAATAACCGATCCATACAAACAAACAGAAAGGGTTTTAAGCCTTCTATAAGAAGACAAAGATACAAGTTTCAGCCAAATGATATGGTGAGATTCAACAAAAAAATTTACAAAGTAAAAGGTGTATTTAATTATGGGAAGTGGGTAAGATTGTCAGATGATTCTAACATCATCGATACTAATATCAAAAATGTTTCATTAATTACTTATGGGAAAGGTTTGCAATTTAAATATCCAATTCATCTCCCACCAAATTCTAACGATTTTGAAAGGAGTCTTCTTGGATAGTTTAGAGATAAAAGATATTAACTCAAATGATCTTGGGATCTTTGTTTTATCAATGTCAACTTTAGCTCTTCAAGCTCTTTTCATAA
>JAHJRV010000101.1 GCA_018830725.1 Actinomycetota bacterium
GGAATGATGATGGTTGGAATACCTGATTATCGACTACCAAAAGATATAATAAATTTTGAAGTAGATGCAATAAGAAGATTAGGTGTTAAGATAAAATTAAATTCACCCATAGGTAATGAACTGACCTTAAATAATCTATTCAAACAAGGTTATTCAGCAATAATATTAGCTGTAGGTGCTCAAAAAAGTATGAAACTTAGAATACCAGGAGAGAAACTAAAAGGTGTATTATTTGGGATAGATTTTTTAAAAGATGTTAATTTAGGGAAAAACATTAATTTTAAGAATAAGAAGATAGCAGTAATTGGTGGTGGAAATGTAGCTATCGACTCATCCAGGAATGCTTTAAGATTAGGGGCAAAAGATGTACAAATCCTATATAGAAGAACAAAAATGGATATGCCAGCTCATAAAGATGAAATAGAAGAAGCAGAAAAAGAAGGGATAAAGATGACCTTTTTAACAACGCCAGTTGGAATTTTAGGGAATAATGGAAAGGTAAGCGGTATAGAATGTATAAATATGAGACTGGGTGAATTTGATATAAGTGGAAGAAAAAGACCGATACCTGTTGTTGAAAGTGAATTTAAAATAGACATTGATGTGGTTATTACCGCGATAGGACAGGCATTAGATACATCATTACTTACAAAAGACACAGGAATAAAAACCTCAAAGGGTGGATTTTTTAAGGCTGATTCTAAAACTATGAAAACTAATATTGAAGGTATCTTTGTAGCTGGAGATGCTGTAAACGGACCAGCAACTGTAATTGAAGCAATAGCATCTGGCGAGATAGCTGCTTTAGGAGTAGATAATTATCTAAGGAGAGGAATGGCAAAGGAGAAACAAAAAGAAACAATAAATATAGAAAGAACTTTTGAATTAAAAGAAGGTGAAATTCCAAGAATTAAAATATCAGTTTTAGAATTAAAAGAGAGATTGAGTAATTTTAATGAGGTTGAATTAGGAATATCAAAAAAGAATGCTATATTTGAAGCAAAAAGGTGTTTACGATGTGATTTAGAGGAGGAATAGCATGGAAATAAAAATGAATTTTAAAAAAGCTAATGAAATTATAGAAAAACATGGGAAAAATCCTGAAAAATTAATAGAAGTATTAAGTGAATTAAATAGTGAGTATGGATATCTACCAAAACATGTTTTAAAAGAGGTTTCAAAATTCTTTGATTTACCTTTAAGTAGAATCTATGGTACTACTTCTTTTTACACAATGCTTGCAACTGAACCTTTAGGTGAAAATGTAGTAAGGTTCTGCGAAAATGCACCTTGTCATGTTGTCGAAGCACCAGAGGTTTTGGAATCAATTGAAAAAGAATTAGGAATAAAGATAGGTGAAACAACAAAAGATAAAAAATTTACACTTTTAACAACGAGCTGTATTGGTATATGCGGAGTAGGACCAGTAATGGTAATAAATAACGATGTTTATGGAAATTTAAAACCCAAGGATATTCCCAGAATTTTAGCAAATTATAAATAAATTTTAAATTAAAAATTAAATAATAAGATAAAATTAAAAATAAAAAAGCTTTTGGCATATTCTCTAGACTAAAACGTAGGGCAAGGCTTTAGCCTTGCTTTAAAAGCAACCCTAAAGGGTTGCCCTACATCTATATCCTCTCCCCTTGTGGGAGAGGAAATGGAGAGGGGGAAATTAAAATGTCTTCGAAACCATGCCACAAAGCATTTAATAGAAATTAAATTTAGAAAAAATATTAATAATCTGAAAAATATTCTATTTTAGGAGGTAAATCATATGGCTCTTTATCGTGCTCATGTAATAGTATCTGTTGATAGTTTTAGTATTCTAAAAGGGGCAATGGAAGTAAAAGATGCACTGATTGATAAGCTTAAAAAATACAAATTGGATCAAGAGGTAAAGGTGTTGGAGATGAGTACTTTGGGTCAAATTAAAGATGTTCCAGTCATATTAATATATCCTGAAAAGGTAGTATATGCCCCTGTTAAGGTTGAAGACATTGATGAGATAGTAGAGGAACACCTTCTTAAAGGAAGAGTAGTAAAAAGATTAATTAAGGAATTACCCTGGCTCCCAAAAAAACCTGAGCTAGAAGAAGCAAGGATTGTACTTTCCAACGCTGGTCTTATAGATCCAGAATTGATAGAGGAATATATTGCCAATGATGGTTATGTAGCCTTAGGTAAAGTAGTTAAAGAAATGAAACCCGATGAGGTACTTGAAGTTATTAAGAATTCTAATTTGCTTGGAAGGGGAGGAGCTGCATTTCCAACAGGTCTTAAGTGGGAGTTTACTAAAAAAGCAAAAGGTGAACCCAAATATATAATCGCAAATGCTGATGAGTCTGAACCAGGAACATTTAAAGATAGATTGATTCTTGAAGGTGACCCTCACAGAATAATAGAAGCAATGGTTATTGCGGGATATGCGGTGGGTTCCCATATAGGTTATATATATATTAGAGGAGAGTATGATCTTGTAATAGAGAGAATAAAAAATGCTATAAATCAAGCTCATAATATGGGATTTTTAGGAAAAAATATTTTTGGTTCTGATTTTAATTTTGAAATTGAAGTCCATAAAGGTGCGGGTGCCTATATCTGTGGAGAGGAAACAGCTTTAATTGAATCAATTGAGGGGAAAAGAGGTGAACCTAGAACAAGACCTCCTTATCCTCCTACACATGGCTTATGGGGAAAACCAACCGTAGTAAATAATATAGAAACACTAGCAAATATTCCCCCAATAATAAAAAATGGTCCAGATTGGTTTAAGAGATTTGGAACAGAAAGATGTCCTGGAACAAAAGTATATACAATTTTGGGTAATATTAATAATAAAGGATTAATAGAAGTTCCAATGGGGATAAGTCTTAGAGATGTAATAAATATCTATGGTGATGGAATTCCAGGGGATAAGAAGTTTAAGTTAGCTCAAACCGGTGGAACATCAGGTTCAATTATTCCTGAATCTATGTTAGATGTACCTATGGATTATGCTTGCATGATAGAAGCAGGAGCAGCTTTAGGTTCAGGAGCATTACTTATTTGTGATGAAACAAACTGTACGGTTGATTTATTAAAACCATTAGCACACTTCTTTAATCATGAGTCTTGTGGGAAATGTGTACCATGTAGAGTAGGAACAACAAAGATATATAAAATTATAGAAAGAATTTCGAGAGGCGGTGGTTTAAGTACAGATATTTCTATGTTGGAGGATATAAGTAAAACTATGGCTACAACTTCACTTTGTGGATTAGGACAAGCAGCAGCAGTTCCTATTTTAAGCGCAATAAAATATTTCAGGGGAGAAATTGAGACTCATATATTTGATAAGAAATGCCCCTTGGGTGTATGTGAGATTTGAGGAAATCAAAATAAATAATGGGATTTTTTTTAGGTCATAATATATGATTATGATTTATTCAAAAATTTAATGTTTTAATATTTAATTGTTAATACTCAACTATTATATAAAAATTAATTTTAATTTATAAGATATTCATTATTTAAATATTTGGTTAAGGAGGTAGAGCAACTTGGTAGAAATTACACTTACTATAAACGGGAAGGAAGTAAAAGGGGAAACTGCTGATACAATTTTAGATGTCTGTGAAAAAAATGGAATTGCTGTTCCAACTTTGTGTCATTTCAAAGGTCTTACAGATGTAGCAGCTTGTAGAATGTGTATAGTAGAAATAGGTGAAGAAAGAGTAGCAATAAATACAGCTTGTACTACACAAGCTGGAGAAGGGATGGTTGTAAAAACAGATACTGAAAAATTAAATAATCTTAGGAAGATTAATTTAGAATTACTTTTAGCTGAAAGAAATCATTTTTGTATGTTTTGTGAGATGAGTGGTGATTGTGAGCTACAAGATCTTGCTTATCAATTTAAAATAGATTATATAAGATACCCTCTCCTATTCCCCAAACTTCCAATTGATGCATCTCATAAATACATTGTAATTGATCACAATAGATGTATTTTATGTGGAAGATGTGTTCGTGTATGTGATGAACTAGAAGGTAACCACACCTTAGATTTCAGAGAAAGAGGCTGGCAAAAAATGGTAAACATTGATTTGAATTCAATTCTTAATGAATCAACTTGTACCTCCTGTGGTAGTTGTGTCCAAGTTTGTCCAACAGGAGCAATATTTGATAGAAAAAGTCCTTATATTGGTAGATCTGAAGATTGTGAATTTACAAAAACTGTTTGCTCACAGTGTAGTATCGGTTGTGGAATAGAAGTAGTTACAAGAGCAAATCATATTCTAAGAATAAATGGTGAGTATGATTCAAATATAAACAATGGTATATTATGTGACATGGGAAGATTTGAACCACTATATGAAGAGAGAAAGAGATATTTAAAACCAATGGTAAGAGTGAATGGTGAATTAAAAGAATCGAATTGGGAGGAAGCAATAGATATAATAGCTAACAGATTAGTTGGAATTGATGGCGAAGATATATTAGGTTTAGTTTCAGCAATAGCTACAACAGAAACCATTATTATATTCAAGAAACTAATAAATAATGTATTTAATAGTGAAAATATAGGAATGTTACATGGACCTGTCTCAACCTTAAAATGTGAGGGGTCATTAAATGAAATTTTAAAGTCAGACCTGATAATAGTAATTGGAGCAGATTTTACAAGGGATAGTAAAGTAGTTAGATCGTTGGTAAAAAGAGCAGTTATAAAAGGTTCAAATCTAATCTTAGTTGATACGGAAGGGGAAAATGTACAATCTTATGCAAAATTAATATATAGTGAGAAAGATCTTGACAAGATTGATGAAGAAATTAGTAGAGCTGAAGAAACTAGTATAATTTTTGGATATAACATAGGTACAAATATAGAGAGTTGGATTTCAAAGTATACCAGGAAGACGAACTTAATAAGTTTATTGCCAGGTTCAAATAGCTATGGTGCATATAGTTTAGGAATAAAGCGAGATTTTGAACCGATAAAGGCTAAATATCTATATATATTTACAACGGATGAAAATGACAGATCTCTTAGCAAGATATCAAACAAGTTAGATGAATCAGAATTCATAATTCTTCAAACAAGTTATGAAAATATTATAAGCCAAAAAGCAGATGTAATTATTCCTTCGTTGACTTGGGCTGAAAGGTCGGGAAGTTATACCAATTTGGAGGGTAAAAAACAAAATATAAATAGATCAATTACCCCACCACCAGAGATTAAAGAGGATAGAGAGGTAATGATAAATTTAGCAGAGAAATTAGGCATGTCTCTTTAAATTAATTTATTCGATAAAACTATATAATAAGAATTTTGATTTTTATATATATTTAAAAACTTTAAATATATAACTCTAAACCAAGCTTAAAAGGGAGGTAATATGGCTAAAGTAAAAGTTGCTACTGAATGGTTAGAGAGTTGTGCTGGTTGTCACATGTCTTTACTTGATATTGATGAAAGGATATTAGAATTACTTAAATATGTTGAGATAACATCCAGTCCATTAACTGATTTAAAACATCCACCAGAGGAAGGAGTTGATGTTGGA
>JAHJRV010000102.1 GCA_018830725.1 Actinomycetota bacterium
AACCAAAACAAGCTTTCTTATTTATAAGGATGGTTTCAGACATGTTCATTCCAGATAATTCTTCTGCTCCTTCATCCCACACTCCTAAATTCCAATTTTTTATTGGAACATCACCAAGAAGCATAAAAATTGGTAAGCCACAATCTGTGCCAAATTCCTTTAGTACCTGTACTATAATATTTTCTCTTTGCTTTTCAATTATATTTTTTCTTAACTTATCAATCTTTTTAGGATCTGCAAATTCTATACTTTTTGTTCCCTTAACTCCGATTGCCTTTAAATTTTTACCACCCATAACAGCACCAAGACCACATCTTCCTGCATAATTTCCAGGTTCATTAGCTATATTTGCAAATAAGACTTTATTTTCACCAGCAATACCGATAGACAATGATGTTGCGACTCCTTCTTCTTTTTTTAAAATATCATATACTTCATAAGTATCTTTATTCCAAAACTTTAATGCATCCTTTATCTCAACATTACCATCAACAATTTTTATAAATACTGGAGAATCAGATGCACCTTTTATTACTATCCCATCAAATCCAGCTTTTTTTAACTGAATACCAAAGCTTCCTCCACATGAAGCTTCCCCCCATATACCTGTAAGTGGAGATATAGAACAAACTGAAAATCTTGTTGCACAGCCAGGGAGTCTTGTTGCAGTTAAAGGACCAGTCATAAAAATTAATAAATTCTCAGCTGATAATGCGTAATTTGGTGATATTAAATCTTTGGATAATAACTCACTTTTTGATGATAATAAATTTTTATTTGATAATGTTTTAACTTTAAAATTATAATTATCAAAAAGTATTTTTGCAGCTAATCCTGTTCCACCAAGATATTTCCTGTAAAGTTCCTCTTTAATAATTAACTCTTTAAATCTTTTTAAAGTTAAATCAACTTCCAGTATTTTCCCGTTATAACCCTTCAATTATTTCTCCCCTCTATAATTTTTTATATTTATGAAGAATTTAGGTTAAAAATTATATAAGATACTTTGATATATAATATATTTATTTTTATATGTGTTACAAGAATATTTAATCTTTAAGGGTGTAAAGGTAAAATTTGCAAATTTTTTAATATGATTATAATATACTAAAATGTAAATGTAATTTGTTATTCAAAATATATTTTAAAATATTAAAAAATAGGAGGTGAAATATGAATATTATAGGAAGAATAATTGCTATTCTTTTTGGTGGCTTTGTTCCGATAATAATTTTATTGGGAATTATAATTTTAGCTTCTCTGAAACAGATAAATCAGTATGAGCGTGGAGTGAAATTCACAATGGGAAGATTCACTAGTATTGTAGAACCTGGCTGGCGAATCGTCTGGCCAATATTTCAGAGTATGAAAAAAGTTGACATACGAACAAAAGCTGTCGAAGTTCCTGATCAGGAAGCGATGACAAAAGACAATATTCAGACAACGATTTCTGCTGTTGTTTATTATAAAGTTGTTGATGCTGCAAAATCTATTCTTGAGGTTGAAAACTTCTTCTGGGCAGTTTCACAATTAGCTCAAACATCAATGAGAAATGTTATTGGAGAAGTAGCCTTAGATGACCTATTGACTCAAAGAAATGTAGTAGCTGAAAGAATAAAAAATCTAGTAGATGAATCTACAGAAGAATGGGGAATTGATATCATATCAGTTGAGCTAAAAGATATTAAAGTGCCAGAATCAATGATAAGAACAATGGCAAAACAGGCAGAAGCTGAGAGAGAGAAAAAAGCAACAATCATCGCTTCAGAAGGTGAGGTAATAGCTGCTGTTAATTTGGCTAAAGCAGCAAGAACAATGGCAGAAGTTCCAGGAGCTCTTCATTTAAGAACTCTAAACTCTATTAATGACATATCATCAGATCAGTCTAATACAATTATTTTTGCAGTTCCATTAGAAGTATTAAGAGCAGTAGAAGGTTTGGGCAAGAAATTTCTTAAATCTGAGAAATCAGAGTAGATGTTCTTTTTAGAATTAGATATTTAAATAGACATTCCTATTAAAAATTTAGAGATTTAAAAAATCAGAAATAGAGCAGAGTATTAATAATTATAGATATTCTGCTCTATTTCATTAATTGTATTGTTAAATTAAAAAATATTTTTTATATTCCTATAAAACTTTAATAAAATATATCTTAGAAAAGTAAATAATGTCTATTCTTCTATTACACTACTGTTCTTTAACATTCTAAGTTCTTAATTTCTTTTCAGATCCTCTAAAGAAAGAAATAAAGGTTATCGCGGAAATCAAATAAAATACAAAGCATATAAAAAATGGGAAATTATATCCATAATTTTTCATTAATATTCCAGAATAGGATGAAGAAATCGCCCATGCTAATCCCCAAATAAATGATATATACCCACTTGCTATACTCTTCTCTTCATCTGGTACAGCCTCCATCACAAAGGTGGTATATATTGGACTTGCAATATTCATTAGAACTTGTCTAATTATAAAAAAAATAGCAACTAATGTTAAATTTGGAATCAATGCAATCATCAATAGAAAGGGAAGAGATGAGATTTGCAAGATTCCAATACTCATAACTTTTCCAAATCTTTCGGTTACAAAGGGAGTTAAAAAAGAAGCTACTCCTGTTATAAATGAACCTAATGCAAAGATAATACCAATCTGATAAACATTAGCATTTAAATGTTCTTTAAAAAAAACATTTAAAAAAGGCATAACTGAACCAGCTCCTAAGGAAAGAAGTAAATGTGGTAATAATAATTTAATATATAATTTGGAAAACATCATTTTAAAAGTTCTTTTACTTAATTTATTAAGAGAAGTAACATTATCTTTCTGTATTTTTAGGATTGGAATTAATCCAATAGCTGAAATTAGAGCACCTGAGAGCAGTGACAAACGATAAATAATAATATCATCTGTTAAAGAAGTAAAAACTTCAAATAATTTGGGGAAATACCCTCCAATTACATTTCCTATAACTGATCCAATCATCATTAGTCCAAAGGAAAATCCAAAAAGATGGGTTCTTTCAACCTTAGTGCTGAATTTAGTTAAAAATGGATTTCTAATTACCATTATTATAGAAAAGGTAAATCCTAAGGCAATATTAAAGATAATTAGTAAGAAATAATTAGTAGTAACTGAAAGTAGAATAATAAATAAAATAAATAAAGAATAACTAATAATTAAAGGTCTTTTCAATCCAAATCTATCTATAATAAAAATAGATGGTATTGCTATGAGAGCAATAGCAATGTTATTCCATGCTATTAAATAACCGATAAAATCTACATCATAACCTATTTGTAAAATGTAAAGATTAAATAATAATGAAAAGATCCCATATCCAATAAAACGTAATAAAACATTTGTAAGTAAGAGTTTAGCATTAGCTTTAAATAATTTAATTGTTTTTAGATACTCTCTTAATTGAATTTTTACATCAGTAATCATAATTTCAAATTTGTTCCAAAAATTGTAATATTTCTCCAAGTATTTTTATTGAACTATCTAAGATCACCCCTATTTATTTGTATTTTTTACAATAATATTTTTCAATAATTTTTTAGAAGAATCTTAGAGATATTAAATTTCATTACATATCACAGCTGTAAGCACCTTTCCAACGCCAACATTCATGGTCTACAACTTTTTTATTTAAATGTTTAGCTTTTTTGGCGTATCCGTTTCTATCAAGCGCTATCCTTAACTCACTTATTAGTTCATCAACTGTTAGACCATTTCTTAATCCACGCTCAACTGCTTTGCCAAGGATTTTTCGTGCCCGTTTCTTGCGGATCAATTTATTAATTTGTCTATTAACTTCAGCAGTTGTGATTAACTCACGATGCTTCTCTCTAGCAATGATTTCTAAATTAAAAATGCTTTGCATATCTTACCACCTCCATTGTGGCTATTAATTTTAAAATTTTTATTTGAAGTTACTATCTTCGTCTTTTATCTTTCCTTTCTCTAAAAAACCCTTTAGTGAGGTAAAAGCTGCTGCTACTGCATCAGAACGAGCAGCATAACGTTTTACTTTTCCACCTTCTTCTATTCCTAATGTCAGTTTCACAAGCCCTGCTAAGCGTAGAATCTTTAGGTGATGAATCACAGTTGGTGCACGTAAACATAAACGGCGAGAGAGTTGCGATTGAGTAAGAGGTTTCTCTATTAGATAATGCAGTATAGATAACCTTGTTGGATCAGACAATGCTTTCAATGCTCTTAACAATGCATCTGGTACGTCTTCTCCTGGTATAAGTGATTCATCTTGTGGTTTTGCGCCAAATAGAAATATCCAACGCTTAACACTCGCTTTCCCATAATACATCAGTGGAGTGCACCAATACGATGGTGCAAGCACAAACTCAGCTGCTTTAGGTAATTCAGTAAAATGCAATCCTTGCGATAGTTCCTCCAATAAATCTGGCAACTCCAACTGCTCTGATAATTTCTGCGCATTTGATAGTGCTCCTTGTAAAGCAGGACTAATACGCTTTTCCTCTGTTGTAAAAAAGACCTCCTGATATGTACGCAGTGCTTCCAAGTAACGTTCACCAAATTCCTCAGCATTAGCCCATAATCCCAAGATATTTAAAAGTTCTTTAGTAGATAGAGGTGATTTCTTTTTCTTACTACATTCTTCAGCATAAGCAGCCTTGAGAAACTTTTGCTCCTTTTCATTCCATTTTCCTCTTTTAGCTATACCCTTTAGCATTTCCACTACTTCTGATGACTTATCAGGGTCAAAAGCCAAAACAGGTAATCGTTCCCCTGGTGGAATCTGTCGCAAGACATATAAAACAGTAAAGCTGTCTTTAGGATCTGGAAGTGTGTTTATCCAGTGAAATGGCACTTTAAATAGTAACTGACTCTGCTCTAAAGTTTCTCGATTTTTTACTGGGAGTCGTGCTCTCATTC